>LBRC01000001.1 GCA_000991205.1 Parcubacteria group bacterium GW2011_GWA2_36_10
AATAAAAATGGCCAAGCTAAAAATAATAAATAAATAATCAAACCAAGCATCCCTGTCTCAACTAAATAATCTAAATACTGATTATGCGCTTTATCAAACCACATTGGCGTGCCTGGTCCAGTATAAATCTTATTATCTAAATATTTGTTAAAAACAATTTGAAAATTATTTCGTCCCCAGCCAAGCATTGGTTTATCTAAAAATCCCTGATAAGCAGCATCCCAAGCTACCAATCTGGTTTCTACAGTTGCATCGTCTAAAGTAACTCGTCTGTGTCTTTGATCAGAAATAAAATATAGGCTAAGAAAAGAAAAAATTACTAAAATGCTAGCTATTTTTAAAGCACGCCAATTTTTGGTTTTAATAAATTGGCAAATTTGCCAAAGAGCTAAAAATAATAAGCTCACAAATAAGGCTAGCCAAGCACCACGAGATTGTGTCCAGTAAATAATAGGCACACTAAAAACTGCCACCGCTAAATGTAAATATCGATATTTATGTTCAGATACAAATAAAAATAAACTCAAATAAAAAGCTAATAATAAATAATGAGCTAAAAAATTAGCATTACCAATCAAAGCATACACGCGTCCAGCTTGATCATCAGCCATAAACCAGAAAGAAAATTTTTGTCCCCAAGCCCAAATAATAGTGGCTAAAAAAATCAACTGCTGGGTAAAAAATAATTTTTGCCAAGCTGTCTTATATTTAAAAGCAATAAGTATGGCAATAAAAAATATTAAAAACGGCCAGTAATAAAATAAGCCATCCATCCTTTGCCAGTCACCCCAAAAACTACGATTATAATCTACACTAAATAAAGCTAAGACAAATTGCAAAATAAACCAGCTAACTAGTACTAGAAAATATTTATTTTGCCATAAATTTTTAGTTTGTGCTAAAAAATAGAAAACTAAGGGCAAAGTCAATAAAATAAAAGTAAAGAAATAAAAATACTGGCTAGTGACATAAGGCTGAAAAAAATGTAAATCTAAAAATAGTGGCGTAAAGAGAGTTAATATTAATAAATATTGTAAAAGCTTTTTCATCTGTAGACTTATTTGACCAAATATTTATTGAGAGTTTCTTTTAAAATAGTCTCTGTAGCTGGCAAAGAGTTAACAAAATTATTAAGCTGCGTTATTTCTGTATCCAAAAAATCAACTTGATTATTTTTTTGATTTAAAACTACAATATTTTGCAAAGAAAAATCTACACCCACTAAATCTTTAGCAGTCACCGCTACTCTAAAATTATTCCAATAAACTGCTTTGGCCCAAGGTGCTAAATCAACTAATTGTTGTGCCACAATTATCGCTTTATCTACTTTATTGTTAGCTAAATAAGCACTAGTCAAACGCAATAAAGTGTCTGGTCTTTGCGGTGCTAGCTGATGTAAATGCTCTAGTAAAACAATATTTTTTTCCACAAATTCTGGCTGGTAAGTCTGAAAAGTACTATAAAAATCTACCAAAAAGAAAGCCATCCGCACATCATCTGGATATTTATTTACTATATCTTCTAAAACAAGTGCTGTTTTATTAAAAAATTCTGTCTTAACTTTAGTATCTACACTTTGATTTTGCACTAAAGCTAAAGTAACTTTTTGCAAATTTTCTGTTTTTTCTTTTATCCCTAAATAAGAGGCATTAAAAGACCTGTCCCAAGAGTCTAGAGCCATGCTTAAATCCGCTGTTGTTTTAGCATTGTAAGAATAGCTTAAAAATTTTATCAAAGATAAATTACTACTTAAAGAAGAAAAATAAAAAAAATATACACTTAAAATTAAAAAAATCGTAGATAAACTAAGACCAATAAAATATTTATACTTAGTAAAAAGATTAAAAAATTTATCCAAAGAAATATTAGCATTTTCTTGCCATAAAAAGGCTAAGATGAGATATAAAATAATATTGGTATTGACGCTATCAAAAATAAACAAATCATGCACTAAAAAACTTAATAAAAAAGCTGACCAAAATAAAGAAAAAAACCATTCATTTTTATCTTTCAAATATTTTTTATACAATAAATAAATAAGATAAAAAAATACACTTAAATACAAAATAAAACCAACTATACCGCCTTGCACTAAATGCTGGACTAAAATATTATGTGGCCGATCAAACCAAACTTCAGAACCAGTATCATGAAAAATTTCTATCGGAAAATATTTATTAAACACATAAATAAAATTTTCTTCCCCCCAGCCAAAAATTGGTTTTTCTTTTACACCTTCCAAGCTATTACGCCAAATCATAAGTCTTGATTGAGCGGTGGTATCACTCAAAGAAATATTAGAAATTTTACTAAACAAAGAAACATCTTTTACCCAAGTAGCTTGTTTTTGGGTAAATAATAAAGTCACAAAAGTAAAAATAGCTATTAATAAAATTAAAGCGCCATAATAAAACTTATTTCTATCTTTTCTTTGCACTAACAAATATCCCAAAACAAATAAAACCGCAAAAACTAATAAACCTAAAAACGCTCCTCTAGTTTGAGTGCTGATTAAAATAAAGATAAACAAAATTAAACTACCAATATAAAAATAACGCCAGATAACTTTACGCCACTCCACTTTTAGTAAATAAATAGCCAGAAAACTATGCAACATCAAATAAGAAGCCACATAAGCTGCATTACCCATCAAAGCGGTTAATCTGACACCACCAGTAGAAGCCATGACAAAACTCCAGCCAAGCCTCTGTCCCAAGGCTATCAAAGCAGTGATTATTGCGCTAAATAAAGAAATTTTAAAAAAACCGTACCATTGTTCTTTATTTTTAAAGATGCCTAGCAAAACAATGACATATAATATAATATGTAACCAATTTACCAGGCCATCCATACGCTCAAAATTGCTCCAAAAACTATAAGCAAAATGCCCACCTAAAATACTAGAAATTGTCAAAGAAATAACAAATAAAAAAAATAAAATAAAACCTTTATTAAATCTTGGCCTAAAATTTATATCTACTATAGATAAATAAAGGCACAAACTGAAAACAATATCTATAATTAAACGAAAAAATAAATTTCTCGGTACAATAAAGGGAAAATAAAAATTTTGTAAGAGAATTAAAGGCGTAAATAAGATTAAAGCTAAACCAATTTTGATAGCCGTAACTAAATGGCGATGTGATGATGAGGAATTAAGCATAAAAAAATAAACTAATGATAAAAATTAATATTTGACAAAATATGGGTATTTTTATTATAATATAAAAAGTTAAGAAAAACAACTATATATGAAAAAAGTATTACTTTTATTGGGAGATGTGGCCATATTATTTAGTAGTTTAGCCATAACTCTACGTATCAGATTTGGCCATCTAAACCAAGAATTATGGCAAAGCCACTTTTGGCCATTTACCATCATCTTCATTTTATGGCTAATTGTCTTTTTTATCAATGGTCTATACGAAATACGCAAAGTGCGCAATGACTATAAATTTTACGGCCAATTAGTTAATAATCTACTAGTCAATGTCCTAATCGCCTTTTCTTTCTTCTACTTTATCTTGGGTCGTTTTAGCGATATCAAACCACAGACTGTTTTAATTATCTTAATTATTATCTTTGCCGTTTTGTGGATCTTATGGCGTAAAATATTCTTCTCCCTAATATCTAGCGCAAAATTATCTAATAATCTAGTCATTATCGGCATCAGCCCAGAATCTTTACTACTAGCCGAGGAAATCATCACTAAACCACACTTGGGTTATAGTTTAAAATTATTTTTTAACCCAGATTTCTCTAGTATCCCAGAAAAATTTCAAATTATCCCTAGTAAAAAAGATTTGCTTGATCTCAAAAACGAATTAATCAAATACAAAATAGACACAATTGTCGTAGTAAATAATCCTAAGTATAGCCCAGAAGTAGCTAGACATTTATTTGAAAGTATTGACCTGAATGTAAACTATTTCAATTTAACTGATTTCTACGAAAAAATTACCGGTAAGATTTTAATCAGTTCTTTAGAAAGAAGTTGGTTTTTTGAAAATCTTAGCCAAAAAAATAATCGTTTATTTTTACTGATTAAACGTTTTTATGACTTATTATTTGCTAGTGTTTTTGGTCTTGTGTCTTTAATTTTCCTACCAATTCTTGCTTTAGCTATCAAGCTGGAAAGTAAAGGACCATTAATATACAAACAAACCAGAGTTGGTTTAAGAGGGAAAGAATTTTATGCTTATAAATTCCGCTCCATGATCATGGATGCTGAAAAAAATACCGGAGCCCAATGGGCTGCAACTAAAGACAAAAGAGTCACTAGAACAGGTAAATTTATCCGTAAAAGTCGTATTGATGAAATTCCACAATTTTGGAATATTTTAAAAGGAGAAATGAGTTTTGTGGGTCCTCGTCCGGAAAGACCTGAATTTGTCGAGACTCTAAAAAAAGAAATACCTTTCTTTAATGAAAGGCATTTAGTTAAACCAGGCTTAACTGGTTGGGCACAAATTAATTTTCCTTATGGCGCTAGTGTAGAAGATGCTAAAGAAAAATTACAATACGATTTATTTTATATCAAGAATCAAAGTATTGCTCTAGATATTTCTATTATTTTAAAAACTATCAATACTATTTTTAATCGTAGTTTAGGGAGATAAAATTAATTATTTATTAATTCACGATAATAATTAATTTGTTTTTCAATCAAAATTTTGGAATTATAATTAGCCAAAACATGCTGACGACCATTAATAGAAAACTCTTTCCATTGTTTTCTATTTTTTATTGCCAAAAGTATTTTCTCTGCCAAAACATTATAATCATTTTCTGGGGCCAACCAACCGTTGTATCCTTCTATGACCTGTTCTGGCAATCCACTGTGCTTAGTCGTTATCACTGGCACACCAGACGCTAAAGATTGTGATATAATGAGATTCATATTCTTATAAATTATTCCATATCGCCGTTCTTGGCGGTTTTAGATGGCTGAATAAATAAATCAATATTTTTGAAAAAATTTAAAACTTCTTCAACTTGCATATAACCATGATAAGTGACTATATCATTTATATTTAAATCAGTTGTTAGCTTTTTTAAATCTTCCTCTAAAGGTCCACCGCCAATAATATGACATTTTATATTTTTAGCGGTCTTTTTTTTGACAATTTCCAAAGCTCTCAATAAATCATCGAAGCCTTTCTTTTCAACAAATCTACCAACAGAAGCAATATCTATACTATCTGAATTATTCACTCTTGATTGAAAATGATACTCTTCTACATCAATGCCGACTGGATGAACTATTACTTTGTCCGCATCGAAACCATACCGCACAACTCTTTGCTTCATATCTTCTGACATGACAAAAAATAAACTACCTATTTTTTTTAACTTATCATAATAACTTTTACCTTTAGTTTTGAAAAGATGACTTACATCATAACCATAAAATGTAGTGATAATCTTTACTTTTATATTTAATATTTCTCTGATTATTAAAAATTTATTGGCAGTAGTGCCAAAATGACAATGCACAATATCAAATTTCTTACCCAAAAATGGCTCTATCCAAAATAATAGTTTTAAAGATAAGGCGTTTCGTCCATATTTTTTAGCATTAAAAACATCTTTCAATAATGCCGGTTGAGAAAATAAAATTCTCAAAAACTTAGGGGCAGCCAAAATTATTCTCTCTATCCAGCTATGAGGCCAAACTAGATAATGCGTTCTTTGTTGCATTTTATAATCAAAAAACTTTTGACTAATATTATGGTCAATTTTTACTTTGTCTAAAGCAAATATCTGCACATCTATTCCATGATCTAATAGACCCGCTACTTGATCAATAATAAATGTGGAAATAGTTGGAAAATCTCCTACAATAAAAGCTACTTTCATTTGTAAAATTCCTTAATGGATTTAATAACATAATCAATTTCTCCGTTGGTCATCTCTGGATAAATAGGCAAAGAAACTATTTCTTGCATAATTTTCACTGTCTCTAGTAAAGCGTAATCTTTAACTTTTAAAAAAGCATAAGCTGGTTGTTGAAAAATTGGCTTAGGATAATGCACGCCAGTTTGCACACCGTGTGTATTTAAAAAATCACGAAATTTTTCTCTGCTTTGGCATCGAATCACAAAAAGATGCCAAACTGCTTGATAAATTTTATCATTTTTCGGTGGCAAAATGATTGGCAAATTTTTTAAACTAGCTAAATACATACTAGCTATTGCCTCTCTACGTTGATTCCATTTGTCTACCTTTTTTAAATCTGTATTTAAAAAAGAAGCTTGTATTTCGTCTAAACGACTATTACCGCCTTCATAAATATTATTAAATTTAGCCTCTTCGCCATAATTTCTCAAAGCTTTAATCTTTAAAGCTAAGTCTTTATTTTTAGTCACAATCGCACCCGCGTCACCAAAAGCACCAAGATTTTTAGTGGGGTAAAAACTAAAACAAGCAATATCGCCAAAAGTACCAACTTTTTTATGCTTATAGATAGCTCCAAAAGCTTGTGCCACATCTTCTACGACGTATAAAGAATGTTTTTTAGCTAATGATAAAATACTTGTCATATCAGCTGGTCGCCCATATAAATGCACTGGTAAAATAGCTTTTGTTTTTTTAGAAATTTTCTTTTCGATTAAAGCTACGTCTATATTAAAATCATCAGGATTAACATCGACAAAAATTGGTGTAGCACCAGTCATACGGATAGCAGAAATCGTAGGTGTAGCGGTATTAGCTACTGTAATTACCTCATCACCATTACCGATATTTAAAGCTTTTAAAGCTAAAAATATTGCGTCTGTGCCAGAATTTACACCAATGGCATACTTGATATCTAAATAAATTGCTAAATTTTTTTCAAAATTATCTAATTCTGGGCCTAAAATAAACCAACCATTTTTAAAAACTTTTTCTATGGCTAAATTAATATCTTTTTTATTGTTCTGATATTTACGAACAAAATTGTTAAATAAAACTTTCATAGTTTATTTTATATTTTTATATACTTTAAAAATTCATTATAATCTCTAATATAATCTGCTTCATCGTAATAATCGGCAGAAAAAACTAAAATTACACAATCATTAGAAAAATTAGACATTTCATGCCATAGTTTAACTCCTAACCTAATGCCATAATATGGACTATCTAAAATTAATTCTTGCTTATTTGCACCATCATCCAATAATAGTTTAAAACTTCCGTTAACACAAAAAATGTATTGTTCTAATTTTTTATGAGCATGTTTGCCTCTGATGGCGGTTTGGTTGCCTAAATTCGTTATATAATAAACCCTTTTGATATCAAATGGCACGCTTCTTTGTGATTCAGCAATCACCAGATTACCATCAGCATGATCATCGAAATACTTAAGTCTCACCACGCCAGAATGTTTGACTTTGATATTATCATCTTGACTATCTGTAATATTTTCTTTTTTTCTCGCGACAAAAAGAATCTCGAAACCAAAATTTTTAGAAAAAAATCTATTAGTAAATTTATCTAAAAATTTAGTCACGCGATTAATTGCTTTACCTAAAAATTTAAAAAATGGGCTAATATACTTTAATCTAAAAACACCGTAAGCTGGATAAAAACCATCTTCAGAAACTAATAAGAGATCATTTTTTATTACTAAATCTTTTAAATCACTGTGAGAATATGATCTTTCAAAATGATAAAGATATTTTTTTCTACTTAATTTTATCAATAATTTATAAATAGAGTGAAAATTATATTTATTCACACCAGATACCATCATCAATCCACCAGGCTTTAAAATTCTCTTCATCTCCCTAATAGCGTCTGAATCCCTCGATAAATGTTGAATAACCACATCACAAAATATTAAATCAAAATGATTATCTGGAAATGAAAAATTAAATATATCTTCTTGTTTCACCTTCATGTTACTCAAGCTAGACCATTGAACTAAATTTTTCATAAAATCCACCGACGACTGCACTATATCACTTAAGACAACTTCTGCCTGAGGGAAATCACGCGCTATTTGTAAACCATATCTACCACTACCAGAGCCAACGTCTAATACCTTAAGATTATCTACTTTTGGTATATATTTTTTAAAAACAGGATAGCCTTCCAAAAATAAACGTTGCGTAAAAAGTGATGTAAAATCTGACTTGGCTTGTCTTTGCCAAAAAGCACCCCAAACCTGATTTACGTCTTCTTGATTTATAACATTTTTCATAAATTTTTTTTAATTAATGACAAAGAAGACCTAAATCTTTTACCAAATAATTTATCTAAAAACAAGAGCGCTATTATATAAGATATGATTCCTATAAAAATATAAAAAAATAAAGCTAAGAGACTATCATTGTGTGATAAAGATTTAGTCATAAAAATTACGGCTAACATAAAAATACTAGCAGAAACTGGTAAACTGAAAATTTCTAAAAAACCTAAAAAACCTAAATTAATTTCTTTACGCAATTTAAATAATAAATATAATTGAGCAATAAAACTACTAAATAACACAGCAATAGCTGTACCAAAAGCAGAAAATTTCAAAGTCAAAAACCACATCAATGGCAACATGATTAAAGCCTGTAAAATTAAAGAAGTACTAGCTACCTTTGGTTTACCTATACCTAAAAATAATGGATTAGCAATCAACTCAAAGGCCTTTACTAGCCCTAGTATCACTATAACATATAAAATCTGAGTCATTGGTAGCCATTTCGCACCATAAAAATTTAATATTATTTGATAAGATAAAATACCCAGACCAAGTGAAGCGGGAATAGAAAAAGCAAAGATAATTCTAGCTACTTTGATAAACATTTCTCTTAAAAATAAACGGTCGCTACTAATTTTAGCAAAAAAAGGAAATAGTAATGCACCCAAAGAGCGCACTATCTCTGTGGCTGGCAAAATACCCAATCCCATGGCTAATTGATAAAAACCTAAATTATCTAAGGGCAGTAAATAACCTATTAAGATAGAATCTGCTTTAGTAACCAAAAAGGTGATAATACCTATTAAACTAATCCATTTACCGTAAGCAAATAAAATTTTTACCTTTTTCCATTCAAAAAGAAACCTTGGCTTAAATGGACAAAATACATAAGATAAAACAACTGCAATCAATCTACCGGTAATTACTCCAATAATTAAAGCCCAAACATTTTTTAATACAAAAGCCGCAATGATAGTCAATAAAACTTCAAATAAAACTACTAAAATATCATAAAAAAATTTCTTATGAAATTCTAAATTTTTTTGCAATAAAACAATGCCAATATTTTCAAAAGCCATCAAAAATAAAACTATAGATAGAACTTGCGATAAAATCACGACTTGCGGATTATGAAAAAAAATACCCGCCAAAGGTGAGGCTACAAAAAATAAAACAAAAGCTAAAAATAAATTTCTAAAAAAATTTATAGTCCAAGCGATTTGTAAATATCTCTGAATATCCCCTTTTATTTGAATAAGAGCATTATTAAAACCCGTTTGCGAAAAAGTTTCCACTAATGACATGGTCAAAGTGGCTAAAGCAAATAAACCAAAATCGCCTGGAAATAGCAATCTCGCCAAAATTAAAGTTCTAATAAAATAAATAAATTTAATTAATACTCTAACAAAGATAATTAGAAAACCACCCCTAGTTACCTGCTGACTCAAAACACTTGAATCTGTCCAAAGACCAAAAAACTTTTTTATAATTTTTTTAAAACTAAGACTCATTGCTTTATTTTTTTAATACCAAGGTATATCCATTTTTAATCTGATATCTAAAGCCCAACACCGAAACTACGCGTTTTAATATTTGCATCAAAATGTCTACTAATAAATACTTCGATGACCATCCTCCTTTTACAGGTAAACTTCTATATCGATAAACTAAATCTAAAACTTTATATGAATGTGAGATCACCTTCCGACTCCGATCTTCACTTTTGGCTACTAGGTAATTAATAAATACTGGGTCATTATAAGGTTTAATGTGACTTAAATCATCATAAAACCCATTCCACATCAACGGTGTACTCACAACTAGTACGCCACCGTTCATTAAAACCCTATCAACTTCTTGTAAAAAATCATACAACTCTTGTTGTTCTAAATGTTCAACAATATGACTTAAATGAATAAATGCAACTGTATTATTTTCAAATGGTAATTTATCTGGTATTTTATATTCTAATACATTTTTAAATTTATTCTTTAAATAATCTACTGTTACTTTATTTCCTTCCAACAAAAATAAGTTATCATACATCTTGGCTAGATCAAATTCTTCAGCAAATTCTGCGATACCACAACCAACATCAATAACAATAGATCCTTTGTCATGAGGCAAATACTTACTAGCTAATTTATAAAATGGTTGACGTCCATTTTTTGAATAAACTCTACGTAAATGATAATCTTTTATATACTTTTGAATCATTGTAATATTATATATATTTTTTAATCTTATTTTTTGTTTAAATTACACAACAATATCTAAAATAACCATAAGATCTTTCTTGTTTTGTTCTTTTAAGAATGTTGAATATTTCATTATTTTATAAATTTAATTGCTACAAGATATTTTCGTATTATTATTTTTTGATAATACCAAATCCCCTATATCTATTGGTATACTTTACATTAATTTCTTCTAAAAAATTATCAAAAGCCTTATTCCATTTTATATCATCTGACAATAAAAAACCATTATAAGACAATTTTGGCCAAATTGTCTGATATTCAAAAAACATATATTCATAGCTGTGATCACTGTCATGATAAAAAATATCAAATTGTTCTAAACCTTCAATTAGTTTGGGTAATTCTATTTTAGAGTCCCCTAAAATCAATTGCCAACGTGACCGCAAATAATTTGGCACTATCCAACCCGGTGTCTGACCTTCTGGCACAAAAGCATTTAATTCTGTATTCCCCTCACTAGTGATATAAGAGCCTGGCTTTTCGTTAGCATAAAATTTTGGCAGATCTATTGAGTATAGTTTTCCCTTACCATTTTCGTATAACGCCTGCAAGATAGATGCTGATGATCTGCCGCTTGCTACCCCTGTCTCTATGACAATGTTTGGCTTTTTCATCTTAGTCATAGTATATAACATCATGATATCAAAATCACCAGAATGACCCACTGAAAAATGTTTTTTAAAAATTTGTGATTTTCTAAAATTATTTAATTCATTAATAGCTTCATGCCCAAATAATTTAAATAAAATCTCTTTAGCTTTTAAATAATCCTTTCTTTTCAGTCTTGGCTCTAAAAATATTTTCCAATTAGCAATATTTCTTAAAAATACAATAACTAATCCCAGCAAAGGAATTGTTTTTAATTTTCTATAAATCTTTCTGATAATTTCCATCATATATTTAAAACTATCTACAATGAGGGCATCTCTTACAAATCTCAAGATTTCTCTTGCCATTCGACAAACCTTCGTATAAATCCCTTACTTCGTCACTTAATAATATCTCTTCAATGCTCTGCGTATTTAAATCACCGAAAACATTCTGTCTTTTCCAATCCCAGCAACACAAAGCCAGCTTGCAATCATGGGTAACTAACACCTCATTTAATGGCGCTAGACATGGCCTAGTGGAACCATTTTCTGGTAGTTCATATATTTTCATTCTATCATCTAAGATAATAGGGGTAACTTTAAAGGGAATATTAAGTTTAATTTTAGAAAGTCTTTCAAATTCTAACGGATTATAAGAAGATACCCTGATGATACCTACGCCATTTTTTTCTAACTCCTCGGCTAATGTTTGGTCAAAATAAAAACCATTTGATTGTATGGCTATTTTAGCTTTTGGCAACATTTCTCTAGTTTTTTTGATAAACATCATTAATCTTGGGTCTATACATGGCTCATTATAGACATCAAAAGCAATATAGCCTCGATAATCATTTATTTTTAAAGATTCTAAAACCTTATAAACAATATTTTCTGACAATATCTTTTTTTCACCAGCACAATTTAATGGGCACTTAGCATGAATAGTAGCGTAATTACAAATATTAGATAATTCAAAAGCGATTCTTTTGGTCTTATCAAAAGCCCCCTTACTAGCTTCGACGTATCTAAGATCATCTTTGGTGCCATTAAAATTTTGTTTTCTTAAAGAGTACAATTTAGCTCTTAATAATCTAAATGTTTTACCAATAAAATTGTTTGTATTCTTTTTATAAAAATTGTACAAAAAACGCTTATACTTGTTCATTCTATTTATTTTTAATAATTATTTATATACGATATATTATCAAATAATACTTATTTTACCAACATTTTAAAAGAAAGCTTAATTGCATAATAAAAATAAAATAAATTCCATGGCGTTGCGAACCAAGCTTTAAATAAATATTTTCTAGCTTCAGTGAATTGATTATTTTTTTTATACAAATTTGCTAACCGCAAATAACAAAAAGCTAAAGCTTTTTTATTTTTTTTATAATCAGCATAATGTTTTTTAATAAAAATTTTAAAATAAGAAGTGATAGTATCGATATTTTGCATACCACCCATATGCTCATCTTCAGCCAAAATATTAAGTTTTACTAGAGATTCTTTGATGGCGTAAAATTTACCTACTTTTAATAAACGTAACTGCAAATCCCATTCTTGATTTTTTTTCAATGTTTCATCAAACATTATTCCTTGCTCGATGATTTTTTTTCTAAGCATAATAGTGCTGGTCCAAATATAACCACGATACAAAGTTTTTTGAAAAGGCCATACTACTCCATTTTCATCAGAAATGTTTACTTCTAATAATTCTCCATTTTTATTATATTTACTAAGGCCACAAAAAACTAAGACCACTGAATCATCACAACTATCAAAAGCTTTGACTTGTTTAGCTAATTTTTCTGGTAACCATTCGTCGTCGTCGTCTAAAAAAGCAATAAACTCTCCACAAGCCTCTTTTATGCCTATATTACGAGAAACAGCGCCGCCTACGCTCTGTTCATTTTGAACATATCTAATCCTTACATCACCAAAACCATCAATGACATTTTTAGCTCTCTCTTCTATACCATCGTCAACGATAATAATCTCAAAATCACCATAAATCTGTGCTAAAACAGACTTAATCGATCTACCAATTAAATGAGGTCTATTATGTGTGGGTATAACAACTGAAACTCTAGGCATAATCTATTTATTTATAAACATTTTTTATAATCTTTTCTAATTTCTTCGTTTGATCTAACCAACTTGGCATATTCTTAATAAAATTCTGGGCGTTATAAATAATGTCCTGCCTTAAATTTTTATCTTTGATGGCTAATTCTAACTTATTTTTTAAATCTTGTACATCTCTTCTCTTGGCAACTAAGGCAGTAAAGTTATCAAAGGCGTAATCTCTTGAACCACCATTATCATAAGTCACTAAAACACAGCCACAAGCCATAGCTTCTAAAGATGGTAACCCAAAACCCTCGTCCCAAGAAGGACATAAAAAAATATCACAAGCAGCATGGATCTCAGCTACTGCTTTGCCAATTGGCTGAAAATAATATTCATCACATTCTGCATTATCTTGTCTAGCGCCATACATAATTAATTTAATATTTGGATATTTATTTTTTAAATCATTAACAACATCAAGGCCCTCTTTCACGCCTTTCCATTTATATGTATGCTGAAGCATCAAAATTCTAACACAATCTGGATTTTTTTTAATATTATATAAATGAAAAACCTCTTGATCTAAAACATTTAATAATAAATGCGGTTTTTGTCCAAATTCCTCCACCAGCATATCACGCAGCCAAGTCGACACGGTAATAAATACATATGGTAAATTATAAGTTTTAGCAACCAACTCTTTTTGTCCGTGATAAAGTCTTTCGTCATGTTGCACTATATAAAATTTTTTGCCAACTTTTTGACTATAATTCTCTATTGCTAAAGCATGTTCCGAAGAAGAAAAAACTAAAACGTCAGCTTCTGGCAACATTTTTTCTGTTAATTTAGCAATTGCCTTGATTTTAAACTGCTTATTCTTTAACCATTTTGGCTTGTAATAAAACAAATTGAAACACAAGCGTTGAAATTTTGTAGTATTTACAACCAACACCTTAACATCATGGCCAGATAGTGACAAATGATGAGCGTACTCCACTAGAACCATTATGCCGCCAGCAATTTTTAAATGTGGTACCAGAAAATTAATTTTCATAACATCATATCTATAAAGAAAATTCTATTTTTATTTGCTTAACTAAAGCATGTTTACTAAAATACTGCTCAATTTTTCTTCTACCATTTTCTCCTAAATTATTCAAAGCCTCTAAATTATTGCTGACATATTTTATCTTTTCCGCCAAATCTTTAGCATCTGCCATCTCACAATAAATCAAATCTTTTTTATCTTCTAAATACAGTTCTATTGCCCTGTTTCTACCGGTGACAACAATTTTTTTACAAGCCAAACATTCCAAAACTTTATTAGCTATAACTCTTTTAGCTTTATTGGTATTACCAAATATACCTAAACAAAAAGAAGATAATTTAATATAGCTAATAATCTTACTGTTCTCAATTCTATCGATAAAAATAATATTATCTAAATTTAAATCACGATAAAGTTGATCTATTTTTTTTCTTGTCTGGCCATTACCAATTAAAATAAACTGCATATCTTTTTGCTCACGTAATATATCAGCCGCTTTTATAATATATTCCACACCTTGTAATGGTATATATAAGCCAAAAAATAAAACATTACATTTCTTGGGATCAAAAATATTTTCCACACTAGGATTAATCTTGTCTACAAAATCTAAATCTATGCTGATTGGTATGACAATTTTTTTAACCCTTTCTTTAATATGAAATTTTTCAATAAAATAATCACGATGTAAATTAGTGTCAAATATTATTATATCAGAGGATAAGCAAGAAAAATAATCCAATAAATAATAATATAAAGCCTTAACGGAAAATCTATTTGCTAAAGCTCTATCAAAAATATACGTATCATAAATAGAAATAAAAGCATCAAATATTAATTTAATTTTTTTTGGTTTAAAAAATAATCTATAAAAAAATAATAAAAAAGCTAACTTCTGGCTAGTTTGTAAAAATAATATATAATCATATTTATTACCATTAAGTATTAAATTCTTTAAAATAAAAATTTTATTAGCAGAAGTAGAAAAATTATTTTCTGTAACTTCAAAAACTTCACCCAGACTTTCTATCAATGCCTTGTTTCTGGGATATTCTTGATTATAGGTACCAGTAATTAATAATTTACTTCTCATCTTTTATCCTCCAACTAGCTGGTAAGTTTTTTAAAATCTCAATATTAGAGAATACTTTAGTTTCTCTAGCGCCATGTTTCTTTGCCCAAGTAGCCATTCTTTTGACACCTTCGGCTAATGAATGAGCATCTTCATAAGCTAATAATAATCTAACTTTACTGTGATCAGAATAAGCGGTATGTACTTCATTTCTAGCTTCTAAATATTTAACCTCTACTTCTTTTTCCATAGCCTCAAAAACATATTTTACTATATCATTAACAGAATATGGCTCATCAGCACCAATATTAAAAACATGATTATATGCTTCTTGTTTATTAATTGCTTGTGCCATGGCTTGAGTCACGCCTTTAACATAAGTAAAGGCTCTTTTTTGCGTGCCATCACCAAAAATAGTAATTGGTTTATCTTGCATGATTTGGTTCATAAAAATGCCTAAAACATTTCTATACTTATCTCCAATATTTTGTCTTTCTCCATAAACATTATGTGGTCTAAAAATAATATAATCTAAACCAAACATTTCTTTACAGGCTTTGAGTTCTAATTCAATGGCATATTTAGCGATACCATAAGAGTCTTCTGGTCTTGGAGTAGTGGTTTCTAGCATTGGTAATTGATTAGCGCCATATACAGCGATTGAAGATGTAAAGACAAAACATTTGACATCATGATTAACCGAAGCATTAATTAAATTAATACTACCTAATAAATTATTATGATAATTAAAGCTTTTGATAAAGTGACTTAGGCCTTCAGCGGCATAAGCAGCTAGATGATACACATAGTCAAATTTATGTTCAGTAAATAAAGCTTGAACTAATTGAGCATCATTTATACTGCCTTCTATGAATAAAGCTTTAGAATTAACATTTTCTTTAAAACCACCACTTAAATCATCTAGCACAACTACTTTATGACCTAATTCAATAAGCTCATCTACTAAGTGAGAGCCGATAAAGCCTGCCCCACCGGTGACTAAAATTTTGGTTTGTGTGTTCATATATACAAAGAGTTAGTTTATTTTTTAGCTACCAAAACCATATTCCAAGGAACTGGTTGTTTATAATCAATAATTTTAAAATATTTACTTAATAAATCAAGAAATCTTGCCCTACTCCAATGATTAATATGTCCTGGGGTATTACCAAAATCTTTTATATACTTGCCCCTCATAAGATTCATGAGCCTCCACAAAGGTTCATTAGGCACACTTAAAAGACAAAAATTATTAGTAACTCTTGCTAATTCTCTTAAAGCTTCATCTGGATTATCCAAGTGCTCTAAAACCTCTAAGCATACCACCAAATCAAAACTATTATCCGATCTCTGCAAATCATAAATAGATTCTCGTTTAATATTAATATCAGGATTTTTAATTTTTGCATCATCAACTAAGTTTTGTTCATAATCAGACGCTTCTATTAATTGTGTTGGGAAAAAATTTCTTAAGTACTGAGTAGAAAATCCATGTCCGCAACCAACCTCTAAAACTGAATCGATATTTTTATTTTTAACTAAATTAGCTAAGTTTTTATAAAAATTCTTAATTAACCAATTTGTAATAAAATTAGTTTCGGTATATTTTTTTTCAAAATTTTCTTTACTTGTTATATTCATTTTTTTTCGCATAATATAATATTTTTTCTTGATTCCATCTAATTCTTGCTAGCATATCTGATAAAAAACCAACAACGACTAATAAAATACCTAATAAATTCAAAAAAGCACCGGAAAATATCACTGACTTATAAGGAGTAAAAGATGATGTCTGTAAAAAATATAAAAAAACAAAAGCGTCTAATAATAAACCAATGCTAAAAATAAATGTACCTAAAAACCCAAAAAATTTCATTGGTTTATAATCACGTAAAGTTTTAAAGTTTATTTTTAATATATTCCAAGCATACTTAAATAAATTACTAGCCACTCTTGATTTTCTATTAAAAAAATAACGTACATGGATAGGAACTTCTTTAAAACTTAAATTTTTAAAACTCAAATCTATAATTGTTTCTTGGGTATAGGTAAAATCACCAAATAAATTTAAATTGCACAGAGCCTCTGCGTTATAAGCCCGAAAACCACAACTCACATCAAAATATCTTATACCAGTAAGCCAAGTAACTAAATTAGCCACTGTTTTATTTCCCCAAATTTTAATTTTTGGCATATTTACTGGTATAAAAGATCTATCGACGAAACGAGATCCCAAAACAACATCATGTCCACCCGTAACCATAGCTTCTATTAATAATATTATTTCCTGTGGATCAAATTGACCGTCTGCATCAATAGTAACTAAAATATCTGCCTTTCTTTTTATCGCCTCTTCAACGCCAGTTTGAAAAACAAAACCAACGCCTTTATTTTTAGGGTGAGAAATCAAGCTGGCTAACTTCGAGTCTTTCACTATTTTAGCTGTCTTGTCTTGGGAACCATCATCAATAACTAGAATCTCTACATTTGTCACATCAGCAATTTTGAGTGGCACTGCCTGTAAAACTTTTAAAATGTTTTCTTCTTCATTATAAGCTGGTATCAAAACCAGCACTTTTTTATCTTTTAACATACTGTTTGAAATATAAAATTATTTTTTCTAAAGCGCTATAAATATATAAAAACATTATTGGTATAATTGGTAAAAAATATCTAGGATTCAAAAAGGTAGGCGCCAATAAACTAATAAAGCCTAAAATTACCCCAAAATATAACAACAATATCCAGCCTTTTTCCTTATTATTCTTGGTAACTGTTATTATGCCAGAAGCCAATAAAAAAAGGAATAGCAGCAATGGTATCAATAAAATTGGCCCATAATGTAAAGGATATTCTATAATTTTAAATAAATAGCGCAAACCAAAGACGGGGCCACCATAATCAACGGTATCATACACAGAGCCTATAGATGAACCATAAGACATAAAATTGATATACGCCTGGAGAACTGCAAATGGCAAGCCACCCAAAATAAAATAGCTAATATTCTTATATTGTTTAAAGTATGAGAATATGCCGAGATAAACTGGAATGATTATAAAATTTTGTAATCTTGTTAAAGTGGCTAAACCAACTAAAATACCCAGCATAAAGGCAAAAGATATTTTAGTATTTTTATAAAATTTTAAAAATAGCAAAAGCGCTGATAACATTAAAATAGTAGAAAAAGGATCAGAAATTGCATAAAAATACATTAATTGTCCAAAACGACTAATTTTAAAATTATTAATCACCACGCTATCCTGAGCAAAAAAATGAAATAAATAATAAAAAAAGTATGGATAAATAACAAACAGAGATGCTATGCCTAAAGCCTTTTTTTTATTGTGCAAAAAATCTTTAGCCAAAATATACACTAAACAAACACTGACTACAAAAAATATATTATTTATAATAGCCACTGGTAAAATAATATCCATTATATCTTTTGCGTGCCATAAACAAACCAATGGAGCTAATAATAAAGAAAAACCTATGGGAAATAAATTTTCCACAAAGTGCCAACTCAATAAAGATTGTGCACCTTTAAAATAATCCAATTCGTCACCAGAAAAACCAAAGAATAGAAAGCTATTATTTTCACCTAAATAAGGAAAGTTATTTTTTGCTAAAAATAAAATTAATAACCTCACTAAGATTAAGCTACTTATAGCTAATAACCAATTTTTATTAATTTTAAACTTTAACATATTTTTGCTGATTTCTCTTAGCTTATAAAAAAATGGATTTAAATACGTTTTAAACTTCATTAAACTCAAGTCTCTTAAAATTTCTATCCTGGGTATAGACATTTTATCTTGCGTAGAATACAAAGTTCTTCCTCCGGCAAAAGCTAAAAGTACCCCCTCTTTGCTTAAAGCTTTCTTAGCTAGGTCATTATACTTATTGTGTGGATAAGCGACTATTTTTAAAGAATCATTAGGCCCAATAATGTTCTGTAAACTAATCAAGGCTTTTTGATATTCTTCCCTAATTTCTTCAGGACTCAATGTATCTACGTCTTTATGATGAGCTAAATGATTTGCAATACACCACCCTTCTTGTTTTAAGGCTAAAATTTCAGTTTCATTCAGCATAGCTAAATTTTTATTGGCTACTTTTTGAGCAAAATTATTATCACGACCAATATAATCAGTGGCAATAAAAACTGTAGCCACAAAACCATATTTTTTTAATATCGGCAAAGCATTAGTGTAATTATCTTGATAACCATCATCAAAAGTTAAAATAAAACTTTTTTCTGGCCATTGACCGTTGATAATATCTAATGACGTGATACTGTGATAGCCATTTAATTTTAGGTATTTAATTTTACTCTCAAAATCTTCCAGGCCAAGGCTAAGAGATGCATCTTTTTGACTAATTGAATGAAATAAAAAGACCGGCAAAAATTTCTTATTTTTAACTGGAAAAAATAAATTTAAAAGATAACAAATAAAATATATGAAATAGTCTTTCATTGAATAAAATTTAAAATATTATTTGCTCTTTTTTGCCAATCATATTGCTGAACTTTTAGATGAGCGCTAAAAGAAATTTTTTCTACTAACCCTTCATCACTAACAGCTAATATGATTTTATTTTTTAAATCTTCTAAATCACCCACCCGATAAAACAAACAACTCGTATCATCTAAAATTTGCTTTATGCTAGGTAGATTTGAAGCTACTATTGGTCTTTGACTAGCCATGTATTCAAACATTTTTAAAGGGGTCATAAAAAATTCATAATGCGCAATTTTAGGAAACGGCATTAATAAAACATCACTGGCTTTTTGTAGAATTGCTAAAATATTTTGCTTTTGTTTAGGTAAAAAATAAACTTTATCTTCAATTTCCAAATCTATCGCTATTTTTTGATAATATTGAATATCTATTTGGTTGCCACCAACTGCCAATAAAATAAAATCTTGACTTAATTTAGACAAAACAGTTATCACCTCTTTTAAACCCTTCTCATTTCCCATGGTTTTAAAACTACCAGAATAAAAAAGAATTTTTTTATCTAAAATATTATTAATATTAAAAATATTATTTACTTTTAATCTGGCTTGTTTTTTATCAATTGTTAAATCAAAAATACTTAAATCTACTCCATTTGGAGAAACCAATATTTTGCCAGCTACAAAATTATGTTTTATGAATTGTTCTTTAATAAAATAATTAGTTACGACAATCTTATCTACAAATTTTAATAGACTAAGATGAAAAAATTTTCCTTTAGCAAACCAATCATGACATTCATATACCGTTTTTCTATGCTTTAAAATAGCTAAAAAACAAAATAAAGAGCTACGACTATACACAATAGCTTGTTTATCAATTTTGATAAAAATTAGTTTTACAAAAAATAGTAAATTTTGTAACAAAAATTGCCAGTAGCGCAAAAAATTAGGCAAAAAAGCTAACTCTGGTGTATGAATAATTTTATGTTTAAAGTTATTTTTTAAATTATAAAAACTAAAAATATCCTCTGTTATATGATTCTTTCTCTTTGGAGACCATAATTCTACTGCCACACCTAAATTAGCAAACTGTTCACACATTTTACTTGATTGATAACCATAAGCCTTTTCTGTGGGCATACGAGAATCTAAGATATAAATTAGTTTACTAATCATAATTAATGAAACAAAAAATTAATTTCATTCAAAACTTGTTCTACACTTTTATCATTTGTAATGATAAAAAATTGCACTTTAGTATTAGCTAAATTTTCTAAAAAAACTAAATTATTTGCTTGACTAGCTTTTAACCAAATGTCTTTTATCTTTTCATCTTGAAATTGACGAAGACCATGTCCCCTATTTAATAATCTTTTTTGCCTTTCTTGATCATCTACTTGAAAAATAAATAATTTGTCAGGTAAAACAATATTTGCTAAATATTTTTGAATAATTTCCCAATCTACTTGCTGTTCAAACAAAGAAATAATATTCTGAAAATAACCCTGATCTATTAAGGCGTATTGATATTTCAAAACTTTTTGATATTTTGCATTGCAATGCAAAAATAAATTCATTAATTTATAATAAAATATCTGCCAATTATTTGAATTACGAAAAATATAAAATAATAATTTAAAAAATTTAAAAGGACTTTTTAAAAAAAATAAAAAATTATACCACAAAAGTTCTATTTTGCTATTAATTTTTATTCTCTTAAATTTTCCCTGACTTTCTATGGCTCTAGCTATAGTACTTTTGCCAGTACCTGGTAAGCCGTACAATTCTACAATCATTGTTTTTTAAATTTTACTATATATGCTTCTGTGAATAATTGACTGATAATATTTAATTGAAAATTACTAAATAAATTAAAAATTAAATTGTTTATAAACACCGATTTAAAAATAGGGAAAGTCATCACAGCTGGATAAAACTCAATATTCACAAAACCAATTTTGACTAAAAGTTTTCTTAAATCTTTTGGCCTAATTTGCTGACGATGCATGATGGGAATTTTTTTACCTAAAATATGATAACGCCAATATTGAGGATTTTTAGTTATAATAAAACCATATTTATCGTGATTTAATAAACTAAAAATTTTAGTAAGCACTGGAGTTTTTTTAGGAAAATACTCTAAGACTCTAGAAGAAAAAAATAAATCATATGTTTTATCAGTTTGCCAAGCTAAAAAATCACTTTCAAAATAAGAAAATTTTTCTTCACCAAAAACTTTTTTAGACAAATCTAACATTTCTTTAGAAATATCAACTAAATCAAAATTTGCCCCACAAAACTTAGCTTGCAACATCTTGGTCCAAGTGCCCGCACCAGGACCAAGTTCTAAAATATTATTAATTGCTGGCTCAATTTGTAAAACATGTTTTTTGATAATTAACAACATCATTTGAAAACCAGCTTGCAATAAAGGTGTGGCAAACCAACGATTATACTCATAATCATTTTTATATTTATCAATTACAATTTTATTATAAATTTTTTTAATACCTTGTTGATCCATAAATATTAATTAAATAATCCGATAAAAATTTCTTTGACTTTCAAAATATCAAATTTTTTCACATGCTGATAATTCAATTCTGCTAAATTAGCTCTTAAGCTCTCTTGTTCTAATAAAACTCTAAGTTTTTCAATCATCATTGGTGCATTCTTTAAGGGGACAATATATTTCTGCTGCGCTAAAGAGCTAATTTCTTTAACTCCTCCAATATCAAAAGCAACGTAAGGCAAACAGGAAGCCATTGCTTCTAATAAAACCCGCGGGGATCCCTCTTCCTCTGAGGGCATAAAAAATAATTTGGCTATTTTCATAATGGCCGGAACATCTTTATTTGGCACCTTACCTAATAATATTACGTTACTCAAATTTTGAATTTCTTTTACCAGAGTATCTTTATATGGCCCATCACCAACTATTAAAAATTTAACGTTTTTTCTATCCACAAAAGCACTGGCTATTTTTGCTATATAATGCGCCCCTTTTCGCTCCGCTAAACGGTGAACAAATAAAACATACTCTTTGTCTATCTCTAAATTATATTTTTGATAAATATTATCTAAATTAAAATTACCAAATCTTTGTAAGTCGACCCAATTTGGCATAATTTTTATTTTACTGGTTGCTAAATTATATTGTGTGCTATACCCATCTGCCACAGATTTGGCACCAGTAACTAAATAAGAAACAATATGCAAAATCAATTTTAACGATCTTTTTTTTCCAAATAGCCACATCATACCACAACTCCAATAAAATGCTCTAGCTAGACTAATTTTGGCTACCAAGCCAGCATTAAAAGCAGAAATATAAGAATAATGCACATAAAAATTTTTATAGCCTCTTAATCTAATTTTTAAAATTAAATAAAAATTTTCCAACCATCTTAAAAAACCATAATGAAATTTTTGTACATACACATTTGAGACTTCTTTAAAAAAATCAACATTAGACCTTTTATCTTCAATTAACAATACTAAATCTGCATCTTTTGCTACTTGATTAATAAAATCATACAAATAAAAATAATGAGTATCCGTTTCAAGGTCAAACTTGGGCAAAACATAACAAATTTTTGGTTTAATTATTTGCATAATAATTTCCAATTATCTATTACTTTATTTATTAACTCTTCTTTAGCCAAAATCTTATCCTTAAATTTATTAGCATTATTTCTAAATTTAGCTACCAAATCATCATCACTAATCACTGTTGACATTTTTTCTGTTAAAAGCTCTAAATTATTTACCGGGATAACAAAACCGTTAATATTATCCTCTACTAAGTCACCAGCTACGCCCACGTCGGTCATAATAACTGGTAAATCCGCCAAAATAGCTTCCGCTATCACCATAGCATAACCCTCGCTATTAGAAGTAAGCAAGAAACAATCTGCTTGCTGATAAAATTCTAAAAGCTTATCCGACCAGTCAATAAAACTCACTCTTTTTTCTAAATTTAATTTTTTAACTAAACTCTTTAAATTGTCTAACTCCACGCCTGAACCAACAATTATTAATCTGCAGTCTTCTTTTATAGCTGCTAAAGCTTTTATCTGTAAAGCAATATTTTTTACTGCCACTAGACGACCAGCTGTCAAAAAAGTAAATATTTCCGATTTATTATTTGCTAAATTTAAATTTTGAAATTTATTTTTATCTACAGCCACTGGAGCAATATATATTGTATTTTCTGCAACCTTAAAATTATTTACTAATTCTTTTTTGAGTCTAAGGCTGACCACTCTGACTAAATCCGCTTTTTTGATATTATATTTAAATAAGCTTTTTCTTAAAAAATTAAACTTTTCAAAACCATGAACTTGAATTTCTACTTTAAAGTTATCTTTTTTTTGCAAAAACCAAGTTATAAGTGGCAAAAAATAAATATCTTGAATTGTTATTAAATCAAATTGCTCTGCTTTTAAAGTTTGTTTTAAAAAAAAATATAATTTAAAAAAAGATAAGATTTTATTGCCAGCATTTGGTGTCAAAACTAAATATTTATCTAATTTTTGTTCATACAAAAAAGCACGCTGTGCTACAGCAGAATTTTTATCTAAAATATTTTTATCTAGACTTAAATTAATGACTTTCATTTTGTAAAATTTGCAAAGTATCTTGCGTGGCCTGACTATAATCATAGTCATAACTAATCTTGGCTAGCTTTTGTTTATACTCATAATAAAAATCTTGTTTGCTTAAATTATTTAAAATATTTACTAACTCGCCAATATTTTTAGGATCAAACATTAAGGCTTTATTTTTGAGCCAATCAAAACCAATTTCTTTAGTGCAAATAAACGGCAAGCCTAAACGTAGACTTTCTAAAACACCGTTTGGGCTGATATCAGTCAAGCTGGGATAAACAGCGAGATAAGCAGCACTTAATTTTTGGTAAAGTGCATTTCGAGACATCAGATCAGAAAAAATAACATTTTTTAGTTTTAATTTATTTGCTTCAGCTTGAAGTTTTGATTTTTCTGGACCATCACCAATGATGTGTAAAGTAAAAGAATTATCTTGCATTTTAGCAAAAGCCTGTACTAAAAATATTAAATTATTTTTTTTATTTATTCGGCCATGAAAAATAATTTCTTTGTTAGTGTTTTTATGGATGCTAGCTGAAATATCTTTATTTACAGGATTATTAATAATTTTTAACTTGTCTTGAGGCAAATCATAATACTTAGCAAAAATATCTTGCTGAAATAACAGAGTAACTAATTTATTAGTTCTTTCTAAATATCTTTCCCAAATAAAATCTCCGCCCACTCTGATAAAAAATGGTATTTTGTTATTTTTGATAGCCAAAAATACTGGATAACCAGCACTAAAATGATCAAAAGCATAAATACAATCAAAATTTTCAGTATTTAACAGTTGTTTTGTTTTTTGATAATAATGATAATAATTTAATATTTTATTACTTCTTACTACACGCACAACGGGAAAACCTAAGGTTTTATCTAAATCATAAACAGCTTGGTCAGAATAAGTCAGAACCGTCACTTGATGCTGAAGTTTTAATAAAGCTTGAGCAAAATTTAAAATATAGGTAGGTGGACCACCTGCTTCTGGCAAAAATATTCCTGTTGTAATTAATATTTTCACTTTAAATTAATTTAACATCTTATTAAAGATTACCCGCATCTGCGTAGCGATTTTATCCCAGCTATATTTTTCTTGCACCAGATTTTTTCCGTTAATTTTTATTTTCTGGAAAAGCTCATGATCTTGGCTGTATCTTTCTACAGCTTTGGCGATAGAGCTGGGATTCTTGACTTCACAAAATAAACCAGTTTCATTATTTACTAAAAAATCTGGAATACCACCGACTTCTGTGCCAATCACCGGTACGCCGACAGCCATACTTTCTAAAAAAGCATTGCCTAAACCCTCTGACAAAGATGGTCGGATAAAAACATCAGCTATTTGCAAATACCTTGGTAATTCTGTGTAATCTTTATGTCCTAAAAAAATAACATTATCTGCCACTCCTTGATTTAAGCTCAAATTTTTTAAAGCCTGCTCGTCTGGTCCGGAGCCTATCAATATCAATTTTACTTTGAGCCCAGATTTATATAGCAAAAAATTCAGAGCTTTAATCACATCATCAATCGCATTTTTCAAGACTAAACGTGAGACAGAAATCAAAACAAAATCATCATCAGCAATGTTGAATGATTTTTTTAAAGCTAATTTTTCTTTAGCGCTTACATTAGCTTGAAATAAGCTTAAATCTACTCCATTTGGTACTAAAATAATTTCACCGCGATTACCGGCCTTACGTGATCTTTTGGCTAAATATTGGCTAATAGCTTGGGTAATTTTAGCATTACGATAAACTCTTTGGTAATAAAATTTCCACCACCAGGTTCTTTTTTGGATAAATTCATCGCTATCTCCGGATTGTAAAGTCAATAAATAAGGAATTTTACTAAAATATTTAAAAAATAAGGCCGTCACTCCAGCATAAAAAGCCATGATACTCCAAACAAAATCAAAATGCACTACTTTATGTAAACGCCACGCATAACGAAAAGCACGAAAAGGATATAAATATTTATCCCATTTTTTGCCTGCTCCCACTCGCCTGACATTAATATGCCCTATTTTTTCTTCGTCTGGCCAAGCTGAATCAAATTTATTAGTAATCAAATAATACTCAAAATCAAGATTACGATCAGTAATCTCTTTGACTGCTATCTCCGCACCACCGACAAAGGGGTGGTAAGCAATGGAAAAAATAAGAATTTTTGGCATGAAAAATAAAACTATAAATTTTTATACATATCGTGTTTACCAATGGATACAAAAAAAATATCGCCGTTCTCTTGTCGTTCAAAAACTACTCTATAATTTTCTGTAATAGTTATGGACCAGAGCTCTTTTAAATGACCGTGCAATTCATGTAATCTTAAAGAAGGGTGTAGTGGATTAGCTTTAAATAATTCAATCTTTTTATTAGCTAATTGAATAATCTCTGTTGGCAATTTTTGTGATCTTTTTAAAAAATTTTTAGAAAACAAAACTCTATTTATCACCATACTTTTGCAATAAATCAATCAGAGAATCTGCCTCAAAATACTCACCTCTCTTATATTCTTCTTGTGCCTGTTTAACATCGGCTAATAATTCTTCAACAGAAATCAAATCATCATCAAGCTCTGTCAAATATTGCACATAACCACTAACACTAGCAAAACCTTTTAATTTTGCTTTGTTTTTAATAGTTTGCACTATTTCTGGTTGTAAAGATAAGCTTAAAACTTCACGCATAATATTTACTTAATTATTATATATAGTTTCAGTGTAATACAAATGTATTACACTTGTCAAGCACCTCTAAATACTATAAAATTATAATGAAATTAGTGCAAAATAGCAACAAAATATATGAAAAAACTAGAAAATAAGAAAATATTATACTTAGTCACTCAAACTAAGTGGGGTGGAGCACAAAAATATGTGCTAGAATTAGCTGAATATTTTAGCCAAAATAACGAGGTTCACATTGCTTTTGGTGAAATTAATGAGCAAAATCAAGAGTTTTTGGCTCAATGCCAAAAAATAGGTGTCAAAACTATCCCGATCAAAAACTTAGTCCGCAATATCCAGCCCAGCAAAGAAATAAACGCCTTTCTAGAGCTCAAAAAGCTACTAGATAGTGGCAAATACCATTTAGCTCATCTAAACAGCTCTAAGGCTGGTTTAATAGGCTCTATTGCTGCTAGTATACACAATCTGAACCCACTAAATACGCGCTTGAGGCTGATTTATACCGCTCACGGTTTTGTCTTTAATGAGCCATTAAATAAAATAGAAAAAACCATCTATAAGATGTCCGAGAAATTTTCTACCGCTGTGGAAAATGCAATCATCACTGTCTCTGACTATGATAAACAAAGTGCTATAGAACACAAGATCTGTCCTGCTCACAAAATGTTTACTATTCATAATGGCTTAGATTTTAATAAATATAATTTTTTATCAGCCGAAGACGCTAAAAAAGAATTAAATTTAGACGAAAATAAAACTTACTTCGGCACAATCGCTAGTTTTTACAAAACTAAAGGCCATACTTATTTGCTAGAAGCGATAAAAATATTTCTAGAAACTCAAAACAGAGAGGCTTATCACTGGATTTTAATCGGTGATGGTCCAGAACAAAAAAACATTGAAGAGTTAATCAAGAAATATAATTTAGAAAAATATATTACAATTATTTCTCCTAAAAATAACGACTGGAAATATTTAAAAGCTTTTGATTATTTTATCCTGCCCTCGGTCAAAGAAGGCTTGCCATATACTCTCTTAGAAGCAGGCCTTGCCAAAATACCAGTGATTGCGACTCAAGTTGGCGGTGTGCCAGAAATTATCACCGATCATCAAACCGGCCTCTTAGTGACACCGGCTAATCCTCTATCTTTAGCAAATGCTATGAAAGAAATAACTGAAACAGAGCTAGTAAATAATTTTATCGAAAATAATTATCAAAATATTATAGACAATTTTGATCTAAATCAAACTATCCAAAAAACTGAAGAGTTATATTTAAAATTATTCTAAATTAAGCACCTTACTATTATAAGACTCTAATATAAAATCGATTATTTTAGTATCACCTTCACTAGGCACAAAACCCCTGTCTATGGCCTGTTGATAATAATCACGTGCTGTGTTTATATCTCCTAAAAATAAGTGAATGCGAGCTAAGTACCAATAACCATAGTAAAGTTGGGTGTCATCTTTAACGATTTTTTCCATCAACACTCTTGCCTCGTCAATCTTTTCTGATTGTACTAGATAATTAAAATACAAAAAATTAAGTTCTTGTTTTTCATCACTAATATTACTAGCTCTTGCAAAAATATTCTCTATCTCTGCACCCTTATCTTCTCCTAAGGTATTTAAGATAATGTTCACTCTCATTAAAAAAAGATAATCAAACATATTACTTTGATTATATTTTTCTAAATTTTTTAAAATCTCTGTGTTCAGACTAAATAACAACTCTACATATCTCTCTTTTTGTTCCGTGGTTATGCTAGCTGCTACCAAATATTCAGCATAGTCTCTAACGATCTCTCGATGCATTGGGCCTAAAGAGCCTAAGCTATTCTCAATTAATAACAAAGCCTCTGTGATATGTTTTTCATGAATCAGAAATCTCACATTCTCATCTAAACGATTGGCAGTATAAACTTTGATATTGCCATAAAATAATGCCCAAGAAAAGAAGATAGCGAATAACAAAATAAAAACATTCACAACCAAAAATTTTTTAGACGAAATCACACCATCCTCTTCTGTATCTTTAGTCATGTAAGCTATAAAAGCTAGGGATAAAAATAGCCAAAGATAAAAAGTTGGATGTAAAAAAGAAAAAAGTAATTGAGTCATTATAGAAAAAAGTAAAGATAAAAACAAGGAAAAAAATATTTTTCTTCTTGATTTCTTAATTTTTTTAATGACCTTATAAATAGCTGAAGCAAAAATTGCTAAAAAAGACCCAAAACCCAAGACACCTAGGCCAACTAAAATATCTAAATAATAATTGTGTGCGTAATCAAAAAAGGTATCACCCCATCCACGGCGCAAAAATTCAGCTTTATAGTTACTATTAAAAGCTGTGCTAAAATTATTAAACCCCCAACCCAAAGGTTTTTCCTTAAAAGCCCCTATTGCCACTTGGGATACTAACACACGATTACTAACACTGCCTCCTAGATTTTTTATATCCGATAAATTATTTACTATGGGGATATTTTTTATTATCTTATTATTAGGAAAAAATATACCGGCAAAAATAAAAGCTAGGCTTATAACCATTAGTGCTACTAAAGACAATTTTATTTGCTTATTTTTAGCTACAAAAATATACACAAGAACAAAAATATACACACCAACCAAAAAAGAGAGAAAAGGTCCCCTGCTACCAGAAGCGAATATACCTAAAAGTGCTAAAAGTGCTAAAAAGTAAGCACCATAACGCTCCCACTTTACATTCGTCAAAAAACTAAATAAAAAACAAAACCAAAATAAAAATAAAGAATACTCACCAAAATATATAGAATTACCCAATGTACTTGGCACCCTAGAAATGTCTAAAATTTTCCACTCATAAAAACCCTTACAAAGAATAAAAAAAGAAACAACGAAAAGAAAGCGTAAAAAAATACGCCAATCTTTTTCCTCAAAGATAGTCATCAGTAAAACAGCGAAAATAAAGTAGTGGATTAAACTAAAAATTCCATCCATCCTCTCGTGCCCATTAAAAAAACTAAAATTCCAATCTACTCCAAAATAAGAAATAATAATAGTTAAAAATAAAAATAAAAAACCACTCATAACTAGAAAATTATTTCGTGGTAAATATTCTCTATGTTTATAAACCAAAATCAAATACAAAATGACTGCCAAATCAATTAAAGATCTAAAATAAATAACTTTTGTGAAAACAAATGGAAAAATTACCCCCACATCCACGATTAAGGGGCTAAGTAATGTAGCTAATAATAAAAATTTAATTGAATAAAGAATTTTATTTTTGCTAAACATTGTCTATGGTTATTTAATTTCTGTTTTTAATTCGTCAATGACCGCTTGAAATTGTGGGTGATCTTTGACTAAAAGTAAATAAACCTCTAGCGCCTCATTTTTAAAGCCCATATTACGCAAATACCAACCCTTCAACTGTAATAAAGGCGCTTTGTCAACTGCATAAGTTATGGCTTTATCTAATAAATCAATAACTTCTTTTTTATCTTTTTTTAATTTGTAAAAATACAAATCTACTAACTGTTTATGTGTAATATATTCGACCGGACTAATCTTTAAAGCTGATAAATATTGCTCTTCTGCTAAATTATAATCCCCCAAAAGCTCATAAATGTTACCGAGATTATTCAAAGGCACAATGTTTGTATTATTAGCATATTTAATCGCTTCTTTATAAGCACTAATTGCTAGATTATAATCACGATTATCTATGGTGATATCACCAATTGACTTCCAAAAAAACCCAGAAGTCAAATAATACTCTATTGCGGTATTTTTGTCATAACCCTTATCAGTCAATGATTTTATTTCACCCAATAAAGATGTGACTCTAGCATCACTTTCAAGCTCACGAATACGTTTTTTAGCCAGATCAACATTATTTATTGAATAAAAAATATAAAATAACACTGCTAATAAAATAACACTGCTAATAAAAAATATTTTTTTCATTTTCATATATTTATAAAGAAATATTATATTTTTTTAAAAATTCTTTTGCCTCCGGTATCATACCAGGATCAATTTCTATGGCTTTTGACATATATTCTATGACCTTATCATCATCTTCTAATATCGCATAAACCGAGGCCAGCCTCGCGTACCAATTGGCGTTATTAGGATTTTCTTGTATTAATAATTCATATAAGGGTATAATTTTTTTGTAATCCCCCAGACTAGCATAGATATCTATTAAATACAAAATCTTATTTCCTTTACCTAGCGCAAAACCTAAATCCATAGCTTTTTCAAATTCTGTCACAGCTCCTTCAAAATTATCTCCGGCTGACAACACAACACCAAGAAACCAATGCGGCTCCGAAAAATTATCATTTTTTTCTATCAAAACTCGTAATGTATTTTCAGCTTCAGATAAATTACCAGAGGCTAACAAATACCTAGCTCGCAGAAAACCGATATACTGCCGATCCTGATTGACTAGCTCTGCTCGATCTAAATAGGCTAGAGCCGGTTCATAATATTTAATGTCAACATATTCAGCTCTATTACCATAGAGCTGAGCTAACCAAAAATTTAACAAATAATTATCCTCTAAACTTTTACTTTTTTTCTCTAAAATATTGCCTAAATTTTGATAAATATTATCTAAGTTATCGCCTTGTTTCAAAGTGTCACCAAAATTGATTAAATCCGAACTTAATTCAATCGCCTGTTCCCATGCATAAACGTCTTTATAATTTAAGGATTTTTGTGCCTTAGCTTGCCACAAAACCAAGTCATTAGACATCCTAGCATTCCTAGCATCTACTAAATATTTAGACATTATCAAAATCCGAGTTGACCATATGATACTCACAATAGAAAAAAATAAAATAAACACTAAGAATATGTTATAATAATTTTTAATCAATACTATCTTTTTGACATCTAAAGATTTGGCTTGCAAAAAGGCTAAAATTACAAAAAGATAAATAAGGGTATTAGTGGATTCTGCGGCAAACATACTCTGCACGATATAAGTTATCAAAGTGCTAAAAAATAAAATTAAATGCAATTTATTAGACCGAAATAACTGATAACTTTTTTTAATAACTAAATAAATAATGGCAATAAAAAATAAAAAACCAAGGCCACCAAAAGAAACTAATATCTCTAAAAATTCATTGTGTGGAATATCCCAAACAGTTTCGCCTAAACCATAGCTTAAAAAATTTGGATTATAAAACTTATCAAAAGCAAATTGAAAATTACTTGCCCCCCAGCCAATAATTGGTCTATCTAAAAACCCCTTAAAAGCTACACCCCATGCCATTAATCTAGTCTCTGCACCTAGGCTACTCGTAGATAAATTAAAAACTTGGGCTATATTAGCCGGCAACAAAGAACGAGCTTGCAAGCCCATAGGTAAATAGAGATACAAAATAAAAGATAAGGCCAAGGCTAAAATAAGAGCACTAAACAGCTTAACTTTTTTATTTTGTTGAAGAAAAAAAATAAAACCACCTAATAAAAAAAATAAACCAACAAAAAAAGCTAGAACTGCACCTCTGGTACCAGAAGCAAAAATAGTAATAATACTCAAAATAAAAGTAATATAATAGAAAATTTGCCATTTTTTATTTTTATCCTCAAAAATAGCTAATGACAAAATAATAATCAAAACACAAAGATAAGAGGCTAATACAATTGGGTTGCCCATCAAACCACTCAAGCGAGTGTAAGAGCTTGGGACAATGCTATAAAAAAAAGTAAGCTTTGGTCCTAACCAAGCTATTAAAATACTCAAAAAACCTACAGAAGCTGTAATACGAAAAACTTTTTGCCAAGCATTTGACTGAAACAAATTTCTTAACAATACATAATAAAGATAAAAATGGAATACAATCAAAATACCATTCGCTCTAGTAATAGTGCCGAAAAAAGCTCTAGTGACATCAAAAGCGAAAAAGCTAAGACCAATGCAGAGTGCAAAAAATACAGCTAACCATTTATCCAAATTATTAAATTTTATCTCAATTTGTTTCTGATGAAAACAATCAAAAACAGTCAATATTAATAAAACATCTATCAGAATTACCAATAAAATTGTCTTACCAAAATGCCAAGGCTGAAAACTAAATTCGGTAAAAATCAAGGGTATAAATAATGGCCACAAAAGTAAATTGTCTCTTATTTTAGCTAAATTCATATTTATATAATAACTGAAAATAAAACAAAAAGAAAGGCCTAGCCTCAAATGAGGCTAGGCTGTTTCTTATTAACAATTCGTACTAAAACTTGCTAAATTAGTAAGTTAAAGTCTTAGGTGTTAATGGCAAGGAGTTGACGGTAGTGATCGAAGAGGTCACATCATCAGTCCAAGTAATGTCGCTAGCTTCTAAATTGATAGATAAACTATCAGTCGTGCCAGCATCATTGGTATCCAAAGTTACAAAGAAAGTTTTGGAGGTACCAGGAGTAATCTCAACGTCAGTAAAGCCAGCGTCGGTAAAAGCTGAATCGGTAAAGTTACCGTTATTCGCTGTGCCGTAGTTAGTTGTGGCTAAAGCTGAGGTTGCTAGACTATCTTTATAGATAGTCAAAGCTCTGTTAGTAGCAGCTGGAATTGAAATACCGGTTTGATCCATACCAATATTCATAACCTTGATAGTAGCTGAATAGTTACCCACGTTAGCGGAGTTGGTAACAACAAATTTAGCTACAGTAGCGCCAGTACCACCGGTTGTTGCTCCTGATGGAGAATCTGAAGCAAAAGCGGCAGTTAACTTGGTTCTGTAAACTGTCATTTGGTTCACTGTGACGTCAGCATCTGGAGAAGCAGAGAAATCAAGCGTTGCGCCTGTTAATTCTGTGCCAGAGCTGACACCAAAAGCAGTTACACCTTCGTTTCCACCATTATAATTAGCTAAAATAGCTAAAGTATGAGTAGATCCAGAAACGGCACCGCTGCTATAAGGTGTTGCGTCAACTTTGACGGTGACCATAACAGTACTATCAACTGGAATGGTTAAATCTAAATTAGTAAATTTAGCGTGTGCATAAGTTGAGGTAGCGCTAGTAGTATCAAATTGAACAGTTTGGCCAATTTGAACACCTTCTACAAACAATTTTGCATTCTTCAAAGTACCAGTAGCAGCACTAGAAGTATTATCACTAATCACTAACTCTGAAACTCTGACCGCTTCTGAAGCATCAGACGTTAATCTAAAGGTAGCTAATTCATAATCAGTAGCACCCATGACTAATTGTTGAGCAACAGTTGAATCAGGGTCAGAAGTGATAGTCAAATTACCAGCAGCAGAAAGATAGCCATTCTGCAATGATACATCAGTTGTGTAACTAGCGTCAGCTGAAGTACTGACACCGGTAGCAGTCACTGAATCAGCTTTAATCACCGGAGTCAAAACAGTAGCAGAGTCTTGGACTGAAGATTTGACATCAGCATAGACATCAACTACATATTGTTCACCAGAAGCAATTCTAATCGCTGTGCTTGGTGAGAATGTGTAAGAAGTAGCTGTACCACTAGTATTTAAATTACCGATAGTTGAACCGATTTGTGTGCCAGATGAGTTCTTTAATTTCAAATTTTGAAAATTATCACCCATTTGACTAACGGTGCTAGCATCTAACATGGCAATTTGTGTCACATCCACTGCTTCACCAGAACCAGCAGTGACGATAAAGGAAGCAATTTTAGCTTCAGTAGCACCAGCTACACCAGTTGGGCTAGTGGCGCTCTTATCACCAAAAGCAGTATTTTCAGATACAACCACTGTACCTGATTGGACGGTCAACGTTCTGCCCTGTTGAGCAGTTGAGCTCAAAGAAGTCAAGGTTGATTGACCAACAGCATTAGTAGATCCAGCTGATAAATCAATTCTCAAAGTAGAACCCGCAGCTGTAGAAGAAGCTGTGGTATCCGCTACTGCAGTAACATACTTATAAGTACCATTTGGAACAATAAAGGTATTACCAAAAGTATAATTAGTACTATCACCAGATGAACCGTTACACTGTAAGGTAGTGTCAGTAGTGCCAATTTGCGAGCCATCTAACAACAATTTTACATTACTAATATAGTCTGTTGTATCACTACCAGTACAAGTAATAGTCAAATTTTCAACCTTGACTGCTTCACCAGCTGCATAGAAACTATATTTGGCCAAGGTCAAACCAGTAGCACCATCAGCAATATTGCCTGATGGAGAATCAGTCGCAATACCAACTGTTAAAGTACCACTATCAATACTAGTACCATTGCCAGTTGTTGGCTGCACAACACCGAAAGCAGTAGTTGTGCCAGTGATGGTGAAAGTGTTATAAACACCATATTCAGTATCATAAACCTTTACATCAGCTGATTTTTGAATGGTAAATTTAAATACTCTACCTGAACCACCCATCATATCACCTTTCAAAACTACGATTTTTGATTGGCCAGCTGTAATAGCAATTGGGCTTGAGCTTAAATCAAAAATAACTGAATTGTCATTAGCGATTTGAGCAGTGGCACCAACTTTGACACCGGCTACTTCTAGTTCTAAATTTTGAACATCAGTAGCACTAATGGTACCGACCATGGTGTATTTCATATAGCGAACTTCCATATCTTGTGAGTCAGCGGTCAAAGTCATTCTCCATAATTCTTTGTCGGCTTCATCTGCTCTCACTGAAGCTGGGTAACTTCCTGTTTCATATGCATGAGCATATAAATGACCCATGTCAGAAACAGCGGCTGTTTCCATCAAATTACCAGTAGCTGGGAAAGTGCCAGAAACTGATCCGGATGATAGAGTGACATCACTAGTTGTGTCTAATTTAAAACCAATAGTTTTACCAGAGGTGACAGATGTACTACCACGAGCTAAGTCGCCTCTCAAAGTGACGGCTTTAGTTGTTCCAGCTGGCACAGTGAATAGGCCGCTTGTATTTGAGAAGGTGACAACCTTATCACTGAATGAAGTATATTCAGCTAATCTAGTCTCACCATCATACAAATATAAATTACCCAAATCAGCATCAGAGGAGATGCCAAAACGAGTAAATTTCACAGTGTTTACTTGAACACTACCACTAGCTGAAGCAGTGAAGTTCACAGTTGTAAATGGAATTAAGGCTTGTGGATATTCATTAGCCGTACTATCAGCTAAAATACTAGCCACAACTGGGGTGGCAGCTGATAAGCTGACGGTCACATTACCACTAGTTTGATTACCACCTTCAACGGCCATAAAGCCTTTCAAAGCGGTTTCAGCACCAGTGATAGTAGTACCAGCTGTATAAGAAGCTAGTGACATATTCAAAACATTGGTCAAATTGAAGTTATTAGCTTCAAAAGCATCCATTGAGCTAAAAGCTCTCTTGGTGCCATTGTCAATGTAATAATATGTAGTACCATCTTTCACTAAACTACCAGTTGGTAAGGTTGTTGATAAAGCAGTACCTTCTGGATAAGTAGTGAAAAAGCCTGGGATTAAGTCAACGACTCTTGATGCCCAATTAGCACCAAATAAAGAGCTAGCAATAGCGGCAGTAGGAATATGACGAGCAATTCCACCTGGCTCAATAGCAAACACTTTAGCAGTGTCTGAAGTCTTAACTAATTTTGTACCTGGACGAACTGTGACAGCTCCTCCGTTGGTATATAGATCTAATTCTGTTACGGAAACTTTGACAACTGCGTCAAAATTTTCATACCAGGTAAAATATGTCTTCATATCTGGAAAGACATACTTCTTGCCATCGTTACCAATGTAATATACAGCAGCGCCGGCAGTGTTAGCTTTAGCTAACAAAGAGCCTGCTCCATAATTACCAGCAGCCTTTGCACTTGGCAAAAGACTACCAGACATTGTGAATACAGTAGCAAGAGTTAAAGCAAAGATTGAAATTTTCTTTACTAAATTCATGAATTCTTTTGTTTAATTAATAAAATGTTCTTTAAGCAAATAAATTTACCTTGACTAAATTATCAGCATCCAAATGCATTTGGACTGGATCCGCCTTTGGCGGAAAACCACAATGCCTAGTTCCTCCCAAATAAATGAGATCGACCTTGCTGATCACTAAGCTTGTAGGCAATAAAATAGCTCGAGTACGAAACTCGAAAGTAAATATTATTTAAAGTCTTAAGAACAAACAATAACCCCTAATCGCGCGCGATATAGCGATAAGTTAGGGATTATAGTCTTTCTTCCGTGCATGGGAACAAAAACTATGTATCCACAACCTATCTCAAAATCCTGTTTAGGATTCACGCGCTAATTAGATATATTTTCAACCTGCCTGCCGGCAGGCAGGAAAATTATTGTAAAAATTCGCTTTCTGGTTTAGCCTGAATATCCAGACCATTCATCGCTCTATTTATCTCTGTAGTAGTGCTAGCAGTATTAATAGTATTTAGAGTAGTTGGTTTAGAGATTGGTTTCACTTGCTCGATAGTAGAAGTGCTGTTCACGCTGTCTTTGACAGTTTTTTCAATAGTTCTCAAAGCGCTGCCAATATTTTCTTGCATTACTTTACTTTCTAAGAGTTTGTCGGCTGCGTCTTTGAAAGAACCAGCGTCCAATAAAAGCTTAGCCTCACCCAACTTGCCTTCGGCTGCTTTTGGTTTTTCACTGATTTCTTTGAGACTAATCACATCACCATTGATATTGATAGCCGGCGTCACTTGTACTATATCTTTATTGACTTGGGAGTTCACAGCTTCGGCTTGTTTTTTAGAGTCTTGGATATCAGTAGTTAATTGGCTAATTTCTGACTTAATGATTTCAGCGACCGCTGTTTGTACCGCTTTCACTTCGGCTTGATCAGCTACAGCTTGTTTTTGGTCAGCTTGACTATTGGTGCTCTTTTCAACGTTTTGCGCAGCGGAAGCCACTACTTCTTGATGAACTTCAACGGCTACTTTGACAGCAGTTTTGTCAGCATCAGCGCTAGCAGTTTTTACTTCAGCTAAAGCCTGCTCTAAAACTGGATTATTATTAGTTAAGGCTTGCGCTTCCAAAACTATTACCTTATCTTTGGTTTGATTAGCCACTTCTTTGACTTTTTGAGCTAATAGGACAGTTTCTAGTGGGGCTTCTTTTTCTTCTTTGACGATCTGCAAAGTCTTATCTACCGCGGCTGTATCTTTACCTAAATAGCTAATAACTTGTTTTAAAACTTTGTCATTAGCGATTTGCTTATCTGGATCACTTTTGGTACTAGCGACGATTTTATCTAATTCTTGTAAACGTTTAGTGATATGTTTGATATAAACTTCAGCTTCTTTGGTTGAGCTGACGGCCAAGGTCAATTCGGCTTTTTCAAAGCCACGCTTGATTGGCCACAAAGCTTCACCTGGCACAGAGGCTTGAGCGGCAAAAGTCATGCCAGAGCCTAAGAAAATTACCAGCAAAAAAGCCACTGTTTTAGCCAATGAAGGCATTAAACGACGGGTAATTTTCATGCTGAATAAACGAAAACGTTCTTCAGCAGTCAAGCTATGGGCTTTCATCAAACGATGTTGAGAATAAATCTCTGATAAAAGCTGATGTTTGGTTGTTCTTTCCCAATCATTATCCACTTGGCAAAGTGGTAAGTGTTTGATTTGGGAAATTTTTTTAGCTAAATTCATCTCGATTTATCTTATTATTTATGATTCTTTAATTATTTCTTTAAGCTTGGTCATTGCTCGATGAAGTAAAACTCGGATATTAGCTTTGTCTTTTTGACAGATCTCACTGATTTCCTCAAAAGACAAGTCTTCGACATAGCGTAAGAGTAAAACTTCTTGATACTCTGGTTTTAACTTTTGTAAATAATGTAGTAATTTTTCTGTATCGATATCAAAGTCGATTTTGTCAGTCATAGTCTCATCTGAAAGCTCTTCTTTTTCCGCAAAGTCTTCTAAAGGTAAGTCTTGAGCTTTGTGCTGACGATAATAATCAACGACGACATTTCTCGCTATCCGATAGATAAAAGCTTGAAAATTCTTAATCTGCTTTTGATCTACTAGATATTGCCAAGCTTTTAAAAATACGTCTTGGGTCAAATCTTCAGCAATTTGTCGATTTGCTACCTTTAAACTAATAAAACGGTAGATTTGCTTGACATAATGGTCATAAAAAAAAGCAAAAGCCTCGCTATCGCCGCCTTTGAGCCTTAAAAAAGCTATTTTCTCTTTTAAATTACTACTTATACTTTTCATATATTAAGACGCTGTAGCTCTTAAAATGTTACACTTGGCTTTTTTAATAAAATTGGCTAATATTAGCCAAAATAATAAATACATCGACTTTTTGCTTGCTTAAAAATTTAAGTATTTAATATAATACCATTTTTAAGGGGTTTTGTAAAGATTTTTAGAGAGAATTAATGTCTATTTTATAGCTGAACTTCTATCTCCTGCTCTAGCTCATTTCTGGAGATTTTTAAAAGTATTTTATCGCCTGGACGATAACTTTGAATAATAGAAGTCAAACTACGCTCGGCTGTAATCACTTCATTATTTACCGCTACTACTTGATCACCTACTTTTAAGCCCGCTTTAGCAGCCACGCTATTAGCTGTCACCGCTGATAACTGCGCGTGATACAACAAATGTCCTTTTTGGTTAAAGCCGGCTTGATTTTCAAAATCAAAGTAATACAAACCTAAACTTGGTCGTTGAGTTTGAGATAACAATGATTTGACAGCTTGTTTCAAATATTCGGCTGGAATTAACAACTTATCTTGTTTTACTTGATAAAAAACTCCCAGCACATCACCTTTGACATTAAAAAATGGCGTGCCAGCTAAATTAGTACTTTCTGCTTGATCACCTAGACGTAAATAATAGTCTACTTTATCAGTCGATAAAAACTGTTCTATTTGATAATGCTCATGAGCCAAATAATCTCGATAAAAAACATGCTCCATGCTTTCGGCTAAATCAAAATTAGTAAAAACTGTTTCACCAACGGCTAGTTTACTAGTTAATTGAAAATCAATCGGCTGTAAAAAGTCAGCTTCAATCTTTACAAAAACTAAATTAGTAAAATCATCAGACTTTGTTTCTTTGATCGGATAAATTTGATCACCCAAGACAATCATTTCTTTGCCTGTCTTTACTACTTGGTCAGTGGACATCAGCCAACCATCAGAAGTCACCACGGTCGCTGCGCCTAAATAATCTTCAGGCAAAAAAGTCATTTGCTTTATTTTTGGTAAAATAGCTTTAGCAGTATAGACGCCAGCTACACTTTGCTCATATTTTCTAGCTAAATCAGTCAATGGCTGTTCTAAATTCACCGTAATATTACGGTTAAAATCACCTAAAGGATTTAAGCCTGCCTTATCCCAAGACAAAGCCTGCATCGCCCAAAAACCTAAAGCTCCACCAATGACGGCAATTGTGACGGTCAATAAACCCAAATTCACCAAAGATGGCGGACGATTAGTAGTTGGTCTTTCAAAATGTGGTTGTCTTTCTTCCATAAAATTTATTTAGCTTATTTTTCCCGCGATGCGGGAAAAATATAGCAGTTTTACATATTAATCGCTACTTATCCCATCGCGAAGCGGGACAAAAAGCAAAACTATATTAATATTATCTCTTATTCTCCCACCGAAGGCGGGAGAATATATAGATTTTTATTTTTTAATGCGCTAAAACAATTTGTGTTTCAGCGACATTAAGTATTTTCTTTTTATGTAAAATATTAGTTAATTTATCTACTCTTTTGTGTTTATAATTATGCTCCACTCCAAACTCAGCAAATTTATCATCCAAGTCTGTCTTTCTTACTAATCGTGTATTTATAGTAACCTTTATATCTTTTAGATCTCCTTCTACATTACTTAAAGAGTTTTCGATTTTTTGAAAACGTTGTTCGTCAAGTTCGGCGGTTTTCAATATAACATCTAAAATCTCATTCTTTTGATCTTCTAACTTTTGATCCATAGCCACCAAAATCTCATCTTTTTGGATCGATAATTTTTGATCAATGTTTTGATTAACAGCTGTTAAAATATCGTCTTTTTGGATCGATAATTTTTGATCAATGTTTTGATTGATGGCCTGTAATAACTCTTGATTTGTGATTTCACTTTTCTTCATAAAGTTTTTCTTTAATTATTATATCTACTTATTTTTCCCGCGACGCGGGAAAAACATAGCCTTTTATAATTTTAAAAAATAGCACTAATAAATAATAAAATAATTACTCCCAAAAAGCCCAAGAAATAACGAATATAGTGTCTTAGATGGCTTAAGTACCATTCTAGCACAAAAAACCACCAAAGTGTAGCCACAGTACCAGCTACATAGAAGCTAATTGGCAACAAATATAGGGCCACTAATATCTCACCTAAAGTCAATAAAACCAGCCAAATTAAACCTTTATTTTCTATTTCTGGCACTAAAGCTAAAATATCTTTGGTCCAAAAATAAGCAGCTAATAATAAAAATATTAAACTATAAAATAAAGAAAAAGAAATAAAGATAATCAAGTAATAAAAACTACAGGCCAGTAACCAAAAAGAAAAATAATATAAAAAACGATTAAAGGCTAAATAGTCTGGGTCATTAATATTTTTCAATTTCTTAAAATAAGTAGCCAACAACCAAAAAATAACTCCCCACAATACCACCACGCCAATCATGAGCCAATAACGCAAAATATCGTTAGTTAATAAAATCATAAACAAAATTTGTGAGATAAAAACTAAGCTCAGATTAAACCACAGCTGTAAAAAATTCCAAAAATATTTACCAGCTACCCAGTACTCCATTATCACTAAAATTAACAGTGAGATAACTACCACCCACCAAATAGAGCCTGGCTTGGTAAAAAATCGCCAGAAATTTAAGGCTAATAGCAAGGGTGTTAAAAAAATTGGTAAAATTTTATTCATAAAATTTATCTTTTATCTAATGCTTTAATATATTTGTTTAAAAGAGGTGAAAAATGATTTTTATATCTTCTTTGCAACTCTTTATTTTGCCAATCTTTTCCTGTGACACGTCCACGACACAAAGATGAACCGCATTTACATTTCCACTTTGAAACATATTTTTCATTTGCTTCCCAAATTGCATAATCAACGGTAATTTCCTCACCTTTTTTAATTTTCTGTTTGGCAATCAAAGTATAAGCATCTGCCATCCAAACATTGGGCTCACAAGAATGATTAATAAAATAACCATCATCATTACCTCTTACCTCAAAACTATAAAGATCATCATCCCATTGCATAACTAACATTTTCTTTTCCCGTGCCTTATCTGCTCCGACTTTATCTGTATAACCACAAGTACCAAAAATTATAAGTTTTTCACCTTTTTTGATAAAAGAATTAGCAAACATACCACTTCCCTCAATAAAACTGTTATACACATCAACTTTTGGACTTCTCCAATCTTTTTTCAAATTCATAAAAAATTTCTCTACTTTCCTCCGCCGAAGGCGGAGGAAATAAACTATTTATAATATTGTTTTAATTTTAATAATATCATTTATCAAAAAATCTGGTTTTGCTGCAGCTAAAATCTTTTCGTGCTGAAAACCCCATGTAATACCAATCGTTTTAATACCCGCTTTTCTCCCAGCCTCCACATCACCGGAAGTATCCCCCATATAAAAACTTTGTTTTTTATCTAAATTAAATTCTTTAACTAGAGAACTAATGGCTATTTTTTTATCATGAACTTCACAAATTGTTTTTTTTATCAAATTTTCAAGGCCAGATTTTTTAATTTCTGGTATTAATTTTGACTGCCAATCTGAACTTACAATAAATAATTTAAATCCTTTTTTATCTAAATAGTTAAATATTATTTTAACATGTTTATAAATTTTTGGATCGCCCGCCAAATGGATATATTTTTCATATAACTTATCTTGTTTGTCTTTATCTAAATTAGGAAAATACTTATGCCAAAACTGCATATATGGCTGAGTAAAATTTAATCTAATTTCATTTTTATTAATTGGTTTTTTATCCAGCTCAATAAACATGTTTTTGCAAACATAATAAAAACAATAAAAATTGTCACTTAAAGTTCCCGACCAGTCAAAAATAACTGCTTTATTCATAATAATTTATTTACTAAATAATTCTTGCCCGACTTGTAATTTTAAACGTTGAATGGTGCCTGAAGGCAATTCTAGCACTTGATTGACTGGCATCGGTGAAGTGTATAGAGGTAAGTCTTTCAAAGCTGTATTTTTAGCTAGCTTGGGCATGTTTTCAATATAAGCCATAATTTTACCGTCAAGTAGCCAAACTAAGTCAATGGCAAAATTCATTTCTTTCATCCAAAAAGATAGATTTTGTTTTTCTGGATAAATAAATAGCATGCCTTGATTTTGCTCTAAACCCTCTCTATTAGATAGTCCTTGGCGATATTGCTCGGGCGTTTTGGCTAAATCTAAGACAAAATCAACTCCTACTAAATTATAAGTTTGCTTTTCAAAAATCAAACTTTTTTGTCCACAAGCAGATAAAAATAAAATAAACGCTAATAAACAAAAAGATTTAATTTTGTTGGGCATTAGTTTTGTAGTTAAGCCAATAACTCAAAATAAACATCAGGCATAATAAAATAAGTAAAGCACTTAGTTTGGCTTTGGTAGTAAAGAATATAGAGACTGCCCCAAATAATAAAGCTAAAAAAGAATACAATAAAACTACTTGTCTTTGGGATAAACCTAGTTTTAATAAACGGAAATGCAAATGATGCTGATTATCGCCTTGCCAAAAAGCTTGTTTATTTTTTAGACGTCGGATAATCACCCATAAGACATCTAAAGCTGGCAAACCCATCACTAATAAAGCCGTAGCTATTTTAGCTCCAGAAAGAATCGCTAAAACGCCTAAACTAAAACCAATAAAAGTACTGCCTGACTCACCTAAAAAAATCTTAGCCGGATAAAAATTCCACACCAAAAAGCCTAAAATAGCACCAGCTAAACCAAGACTTAATAGAGAAGTAGTAGAGCCAGACACATCCCAGCTCAAACTCACCAAAAAAATAATAAAACTAGCTACTAAACCCAAAGACCCAACTAAACCATCAAGACCATCTAAGACTTTCGTGGTATAAGTCATGCCCAAGAGCCATAAAAAAGTAATGGCTAGCATCACTAAAATGCTCAAGTCACCAAAAAAATTTTCAAAGTACCAGACACCACCTTGCCAGCTAGTCAAGTATGAAACTTTGACACCACCTATCAGCATCACTACAGAGGCCAAAATTGGGCCCATGATGCTTATTTTAGCCTTTAAGGCATATTTATCGTCTAAAAATCCGCCAATTGCGCGGGCAGCTAGTATTACTCTCAGCTTTTCGACGCTATATTGCCGTTTAATAAGTTTTTGAAATATCTGCTCAGCCAGTTTGGTACTCTTCAAAACACTGAAAACTCTTTGAATTAAATAGCCAATATCATAACCTTCAACGCTGTCTGCCTTTGCATGCTCACCATCAATCAGCCCAAGTTTGCCAGAACCTGTCACTTCAAGTATCTTAAACGTTACGCCCGGCCCATTAGTTATATCACCTAGCGTAATACTGTCGCCCGTATAAACAGGCTGGTTTGCACTTGTCGTTGAACCAACCAGAATGTTTCCTACAACACTGGTTGATGCAACGGTAGTTGAACCAAACACCTTGCCATTCGCAGTAAATACACCGGTATCATTACCCGATTCAACCAGCATAATGTTCCGTGCCACAATATCCTGGGGACCGACCGACAATATTGATCCTGTGGTCTGATCAATAGCCTCAATCTGCACCCTGGATGTGCCTGTGCCTGGATTACCGGACAGCAAAACGCTCCGGTTTGAAAACCCAATTACATCTTTCCCAACGGGATTTAAGTTCTCGTCAGGGTCGGTAATGCTCAAGCGTGTTTCCTGATGAGACGGTAAGGTATGCGTCTGACCCTGTTGATGTATCACCGCCCGTATTTGCTACTAATTCTTTCAGGTTTAAACCTACCACAGATGTTCCTAAGCCAGGGAAGTTATGACTACCTGCACCAAAATCTTCGACATAACCAGAAATCGTGCCTACAGGATACGTTGTTGATTGTGTCGATGCCGATGTAGTAAATATGGCACTGGCAGTACCTGTCTCTTGTAAGACAAAAGACGCTGAATTTGAACCTGCTTTTACAGTCACGGTGATTGTATCCCGAGCACTGGTCGTATTTCCTGATGAATCAGTTACCGATAGCCAGGCGCGGTCAAAATCATTCGTACTGTCGCCATAGGATGGAAAATAATTATCCCTGTCAAAACTACCCGTTGCGGCCTGTGCATTTGTAGACACACCCACCGCAAGGGCTACTGCCAGCATAAACACACTGACAATGCTAAACCAACTTATTTTTTTACTTGTTTTCGGTCTTTCCATATCCGTCAATTCTCCTTTTTTATTGAAACTAACAAGACCAGAATTAAAGATAAATTCACTGTTCTCTATTCTTTAATTGCAGAGGCAGATTTAAAACCTGTCTCTACTTTAGACGCACTGCAGTGCGTCCCTACAACTAAAAATACCTTTGATCTCCCAATCAACTTCAACCCCTTTTCACCTCTCCACCACCTCCTTCTTTGAGAAAATGGCCAGGCAAGAGATGGGAAAAAACTAAGTGTTGATTTACTGCAACGATTGCTGTTTTGCCGCACTGCCAGCCACACTCCTTCGTTCGCACAGCACAATACACCGGGGGCCACCGATGTACCTGTATTGCAGGAGAATCAAGTGTTGTTTTTCCCGATATCTTCCTCCTTTCTTCTAATAAATGCAAGATGATTTAATCTAAAATGTTTACTGATATGCCGTAACTGCTATTTTCAGACTGTGGGAATATAACATGCAAATATTTTCACGTCAACAAAAAAATTAAAAAATTTATGCTTTTTTACAATTATCTGCAGGGGTTAAAACTCTGAAATTTTTTCTATTTTGTGTAATATTTCAGAAAGCCTTCATTAAAATGGGTGTTTATTGCAAAAATTTACCGGGTCTTTCTGCAAAGGTGTTTTTGTTTGACTTCTCATCACCGCCTTGTTATTATTTCGACTCATTATTGTTAGTCTATCATTGGATTATGCCTTCGGCAACTTTAAAATACACATTTTCACGACAGCGCGCCACCCACTTCTCCCCAGCCAGCTGGGGACAGATGGTTGTCCGCCTCAGCATTGGGGATTAAGGGTGAGGCGCATTTGTTTGAATTTCCTCTGTGCTGGTTCAGGGCTTGAGGCCTGAACCGAAACATTTAGGTTCAATCGGGGACGATTGAACCAGCAAAAGAAACGTAGCGCGAACTTTAGTTCGCTTATAATGAACTAAAGTTCGTGCTACTATGGTAATTTTGAAATTCCTTTAATTATTTCACTCATGCCTATAGGTTTAGAACAATCCAGTACAATAATAAAGGTTTTCCCGCGCAAGGGTGTCTCTTCAGACACCGACGCCAACTCCATACTTTTGGAAATATTAGCTGAATTAAAGATGTCCGTTCCTGCTCAGCAGTTCGATATATGGTTCTCTTGTCTGAGAATTTTCTCTATTGATGAAAGCAGTATTACATTTATAACGCCAAATAATTTCATAAAGGATTGGTTCTCCAGTAATTATAAGGACCTTTTCTCTGGCGCAGCTTACCGGGTGTTAAATTCATCGCGGGAGATAGTATTCCTTGCTGAAGACGAAGCGCTCAGACAGTCGCAGGCTTCATCCGCCTCCTCCTGCGATACCCCTAAGTCTATTCGTGAATTACCCGCAAACAACGGGCAGGCGAATTCCCTGAACGGATACTACCGCTTTGAAAATTTCATCGTAGGGCCGTGCAACAGATTAGCTCATGCTGCTGCCGTTGCCGTTTCTGAGTCTCCGGGTATTGCGTATAATCCTCTTTTTATACATGGCGCGTCCGGGCTCGGGAAGACACATCTCCTGCATGCGATAAATAATGTGCTTCTCCCGAAACGCACAATAAGGACGCTTTACCTGTCCTGTGAACAATTCGTGAATCATTTTATTTCTACCATGCGGTCAAATAACTGGGACGAATTCAGAAATCTTTACAGGAACCTGGATGTGCTCCTGCTCGATGATATACAATTCTTTGAAAACTTACAAGGCTGCAGAGAGGAGTTTTTCCACACCTTTAATGCACTTTATAATGCCAAGAAACAGATTGTTATCACGAGCGACTGTCCTCCCGAATCTTTAAATTCCCTTGAGGACAGACTCGTCTCCCGTTTTAAATGGGGATTGTTGTGCAGTGTTGATAGTCCCACAATAGAAACGCGCGTCGCGATTATCGAGAAAAACGCATCGCTCATGAACATAAACCTGACGCACGACTTCGCTTCTTATCTTGCAGAACACCTCCCGGGCAACATCCGCGAGCTCGAAGGCGCAATTGTAAGATTGGGCAAGGAACTCAAGGTTACGAGAAATACTATGACATTGGATTTTATAAAAAAAGTCCTTCACGAAATAACGGGAAACAAACAATCGGTAGCTATTGAAGCCATTCTTCGTGCTGTTTCTGACAGATTTAATGTGAGTATATCTCAACTCCAGTCAAAGAGCAGGTCGAGAAGCCTCACATTACCAAGGCAAATAGCAATGTACCTTTCCCGAAAACTGACAAATATGTCACTTACAGAGGTGGGGGGTTTTCTGGGGGGACGAGACCACTCCACAGTAATCCATGCA
>LBRC01000002.1 GCA_000991205.1 Parcubacteria group bacterium GW2011_GWA2_36_10
CTCTCAATTGCTTGAAAAAGGAAAAAACCGTAATTATCTTCAATCAGATGTTCAAGATTTCTAATGCTCTGCTGGTCATCGGCAAAAGTTCTCACCTTACGGATGAACTCACGCACCGATTTCTCTCTGAGCTGTGGAATCAGATGCCAGGCTTTCAACTTAGACATGACTGATAAAGGCATGCTCAACCAATTGCCAGACATATTTCTATGCTGGACATCTCTGCCGAAATATTGAGCAACTTTCCTCCACATCAATGCTGAGTCAAAAGCGTCACCTGCCAAGTAGATACCACTGGTAGATAAAACGTCTTGCGAACGATCTTGTTGACGCTTTCTGCTACCAGAAAGACGGATGACTGTAAAATCTGACGTTCCTCCACCGAAGTCTCCGACTAATACAAGTTTTTCTTCCCTGATATTCAGTCCGGACTCAAATGCGAAGGCGGCAGCAATAGGTTCCATCTGAAAAGCAACATGCTTAAAGCCGGCTAGGTTTGCAGCCCTACGCAAACGAGCTTCAGCTAGCTTATCGGCTTGCTGATCATCGGAAAAAACTACTGGTCTACCCATTACAACACTATCTACTTCGTGCCCAACATAACACTCTCCTGTCAATTTGATTTGAGACAGGACAAGAGCAATAATATCTTCTAACTCATACTTTTTACCATAGACGTATGTAGCACCAAGAACGGTACTAGGCAAGAAGGTCTTAATAGACTGCATTAAACGACCATGAGCATTGTTCTCTAAATACTTATTGATTGCCTCTTGACCAAAATACACATTACCACTCTCATCAAAGAAAAGAATGGAACGCATTGTTTTTTGGCCTTCATTGAAGGGCTCCAGACCAATAACCTCTACGCGGTCATTGGTCAGAATTGACAAAGCAGAGTTGCTTGTGCCAAAGTCTAAACCAAAAACCGTTTTCATGGTTACACCTCTCTTTTTTGTCGATGAACAGACTTCTACGTTTTATAACATAAATAATATATAATGTCAAAAAATACCCAAAATAATTTGGGTATAAACAATTATTTTAATAATTATAAACTAAACCTTTTTGTCAACCTCGCCTTGTTTTGTAATTTGCTCTTTATTAGCCAAGGGCACAGAGAATTTAAATGTACTACCCTTGCCTTTACCGAGACTTTCTACCCAAATCTTACCTTCGTGCTCATGGACGATCTTTTGCGCAATAAACAAACCCAAACCCGAACCGCCGGTATTGATCTGGGCCGCACCATCGCCACGGACAAATTTTCTAAATAAACTTTGCGCTTCTACTGGATCGATACCCACGCCGGTATCTTGGCTACTAAATTCTAAACTATCGCCTTTGATCTCTGTGCTGATTTTAATAGAGCCAGTCGGCGTATATTTAATCGCATTATCTATTAAATTTAAAATCACTTCTCTTAATTTATCACTATCAGCATAAATCAAGGGCGGAGTTTCTTTACTAGCTTCATAAGTTAGCATCAAACCTTTATTTTTAGCAGAACTAGCAAGCTCGGTCACTACACCCGTAATCAAATCACTGATTTGCATTGGTTTTTTCTCTAGCTTCAAACGCCCAGCTTCAATGCGCGAGACATTCAAAAAAACATTAATTGTTCTCGCCAAACGAGAAGCACTATCAAATAAATCGGCAATTAATTTTTTAATCTTCTCTGGAATTGGTCCAAAGTCACCTTCCATCATCATCGACAAATAGCCTTTCAAAGCCGAAACTGGGGTGCGCAACTGGTGAGAAGCAATCGATAAAAACTCTGACTTGGCTTTATCTAAAGCCTTTAAGTGCAAATTCGCTTCATGCAAATCAACATTGACTTGCTGTAAATTTTCATACAGCTCTAGATTTCGAGACACGATACCGACTTGATTCGTCAAAGCGGTCATCATCTCAATATCCAAAGAAGAAACTTGTTCTTTGGCAATCGGTAAAAGAAACTGAATCAGACCAATAATTTTATCTTCCGAAAAAATCGGCACACCCACGACTGTTTTCACACCTAAAGTGGCTTGGATATTGTCAATCACACGTTTAGCGACTGGTGGTGAAAAAAAATCTGACATTTGCCCAAAAGAAATACGACCATGTAAAACAGTATCCGCGCCTAAATTATATCCCTCACTTAATTCAGCACTATAACTTTTGATGTCTTCCGGCAACATATTAATAGCAGCTTCGGCTTGCTTGCTGTATGTGACGGCTTTAACGCGTAATTTATTATCCCCATTCGCAAAACTTAAAACACCACCAATATAACCCAATTCAGAGGCAATGCTATCAGCAATCATCTGTGTCACTTGCTTTAAATCCAAAGTACGGCTAACCATATTGATGATCGACTGCATAGTAGTCAAATAGCGATTTCTGGCTTCTAGACTCAAATTACTTTGCCTTAAGCTCTCGGTCTTTTCCTCTACTTTTTTCTGTAAATTTTTGGCTAACTCTTGTACTTCTTCATACAATCTAGACTTTTCAATGGCGGTCGCAATCTGTGGGGCTAATAAATTAAAAAAATTAATATCATCCGTACCAAAAATATCACCGGACATTTTATTTGACAAAACAAACAAAGCATTGATTTTATTGCTCTCCACAATCGGTACCACCATCTCTCCACCAATTTTTTCTAACTCTTCCGTCACATCTTCTAATTTCTTTTGTTTTTGCAGGTCTTGCACTTCATCTTTTTGTCTAAATAACTCCTCGGTAATAACTATTTCTTGCTTATCATTGAAATACTGAACTATTTCTTCACTTAAAATTAAAGTCTGATTAACATCTTTAGAACTCGCGTATAAAGAAAATTTATCATCAATCGGCATGAAAATTTTGATCTTTTTTAGCTTTAATTGTTCACTTAATAAAACCGCCAAATCATGCGATAATTTTTGCAGATCAATCTCTTTAGCGACGATATAGCTAGCTTGCTGTAAAACTTGTGAATAGTCAATTTTGTCTTTATAAAAAATATTGTCTGTTAATTTAGCCCAAACTTTTTTAATCGGATCCAAAAATAACACTACTAAAATAGAGCTAACGATAGTGGTAATAATTCTACTATTTCTAGAGTCGCCCCAAAATCTTGGCGGTAACCAAAAAATTGAAAAAGCAAAAAAGCTAGCTACCGTAGCTACTAATATTGTATACAAAATACTGCGAGTGATAACTAATTTGATATTCATTAATCTAAATTTTGCTATAGCATATGAAATAAATAACAAAAAAATAAAAGAGCCAAGTAAATCAAATTGACTAAAAAAATTAGTTGTGAATAAAGGTAAAATAAAACTTAACACAATTGCAAAAAAAGCAAAAATAAAAGCCCCAAAAGTTACATAAAAGAGTTGCAGTCTTTGGATGCCATAACTACTTTTAGTAGCTAAAAATAGCCGTATTAAAATATACAATAAAGACCCTACTAAAAAAACACCATAGAATGGAAATAGAAAACCAAAATGGCCATCGAAATAACCAAAATATATATTTTTTATATCCTTGACTACATAATTAGTAAAAATGGAAAAAAAGAAAAAAAGAAAACCAAAAATATATATAACCAAATATTTTGTAACATTAAATCTTCTCTCAATAAGATAAAAAAACCAAGCCAGGCCACCAGAAACCAATAAAGCACCGACACCATACATGGATTTAACCCAAAATTGATTAGGGTGCAGACCTGTCATTAAATTTACAAATGCCCAAAGAGTATTTGTTTGTGCAAAAACAAAAAATAATTTATGTAATGTACTTTTATAATTATTTTGAATTACCAAAAAAGGCAACACAAAACTAGCAAAAATAATAAATCCTACTATAAAAAATCTATACATAAATTATATAATCTTTAATTTTTTACCAACCTTCTCTATAATATTTAAAGCTTTATTAATTTGCTCTTTGGTGTGAATAGCCATTATAGAAAACCTAATACGACCAGTTTTTTTTGGAACTGCTGGCCACCTAACAACTGGCGCAAAAATGCCATAATCAAAAAGTTCCCTAAAAAAATCCATAGTTTTTTTATCATCACCAACAAATAATGGCACTATTTGTGTTGTGCTATTAAAAGTCGAGAAGCCGATTTTTCTCAATTCTGAATTAAAAAAATTATAGTTATTTTTCAAATTTTCTCTAATTTCTGGATGATTTTTTATAAAATCCAAAGAGCCCACCACGCCACCAACTATAGCTGGTGATAGAGAATCTGAAAACATGTATGTTTAATATCAACTTGACCAAGCCTATCAAAATGCTCAGCTGTGCCAGCACCATTTTTACCCAAAATACCGACAGAGTGTGCATCATCCACCATAGTTAATGCTCCATATTCTTTAGCTAAATCAATAATTTTATCTAATCTAGCCACATCACCATCCATACTAAAAACACCGTCTGTAATGATTAATTTTCTATACTTTTTATATCTAGACAATTGTTGTTCCAAATGACTAATATCATTGTGACGATAAATTTTCACGATAGCCTTACTTAATCTGCAACCATCAACAATACTAGCATGATTATATTCATCACTAAAAATTACCAAATCTCTTGCATGAATAAATTTGTCAAATCCTAATAAATTTGCCACAGCTGGAATAACACCAGAGTTAGTGCCAAAACCAGAGGCTATAGAAATAGATGAATGATACCCGGTAAAATCAGCTACTAACTTTTCCATTTTCTCATGAATAATCATATTACCAGTTAGCAATCTTACACCACCTGTGCCTATACCAAATTTTGTTAAAAATTCTTTTGCTTTTTCCTTAACTTCTGTATTGTTAGCTAAACCCAAATAATTATAAGACCCAAACATTAACATTTTCTTTCCCTCTACAAGTACCTCCGTTCCTGTAGCAGAATCTAATGTCTTAATATCTGGATATCCAATTTTTTTTTCTACTAAATTAAGTAATTCTTTTATTTCTAAATAAGAGTCGCTAGATAAGTAGTGCCTGTGAAAAAAATTGTTAAAAAAATTTATACTCATAAATTTATAATTATGCTAAAAACCAGAAAATGTAACTTTTGGTTTAATAAACACAAAATAACCTATAACCAATAGGTGGATTGACAAAAATATCGCGCCCAACCAATCATATTTGAAATTATTAAATAGCAAAAAAATAACGCTAACAACGCCAGTGGTCAAAAATGTTAAAGCTGTACCAATCATCAAATATCTAACTTGACTTTTGTTGACACCATCTGCTACAACATATTTTCTAAATAAAATTATAAGCCCAATAATCACATAAATAAAAAAGTAAATTGAAAAAATAGAAAAATCAAACAAAACAATATCTCTGTGCAAAACGCCACTTACAATTGAAATATCAGCGTAGCTTAATATACCTAAAAGATACAAAAAACTCATTACAGTAGTAATTAAACTCATAAAAATTACCGCACTTTTAGACAAACTCTTTTCTTTGTACACAAAATTATAAGCCAACATCAAATAGGCTAAAGGTGCCAATGTGCCAAAAATCATGACAAATCTAGATATTAAAAGATCGTGCCAATAAACATCTAGCACGGAAAACTGTATGACTTTCATGACACCCCACATACCACCAAAAAAACACATCCAGAAATACCAAAAATTGCTAGAATTTTTATGATTCTTTTTTAAAATAACTAGCCCCAATAAAATCGTAAAAAAACTAATAATAAAAATAAATAAATTTTGTATAATCATATTTTTAAATTAACTAATATTTTTACCTCTTCTAAAACCATAATTAATATTCTATTTGTTTATCTCTTTTAGAAAAAATTAAATAGAAAGCCACAAAATTGATGGCTAAAGTAAATAATGGCCCTAAATGATAATTATTAAATTGATCAACATACATAGAAAAGAGATTGAAATAAAAGCCAGCCACAGCGCCTATAATCACGCTCAATAAAATTAAAAGAATTGATTTTTTAAAAATCTTCTCCGCTCTAAAATACTTAATAAACAAAATCCCGATTCCGCCCAACATCAAAATAGATAAGACGATGCTAAAAATATTATAAGGCACAAAATTAAAAACACAATCATTCTGACCAACTACATCCACTGAAATAATAAATTGTTTGTAGAAAAAGATAAAATACAAAGAATAAATAAAAATTATAATAGTTAAAATATTTTGCCAAATTTTATCAAAATGAAAAATTTTAAAAGGAAAATACCAGGCAAAATAAAATAAATTTAAAACCACTAAAAGTGCTGCTAAATAAATGAAACTGACAAAAAACCTCACTATTTCTGGGTTATTAGAAACATTAAAGATTAGCAAACCCAATGCCCATAAGACATTTAAAAAAGTCATTAAAGAAAAATATCTGTAAATCGGGTTTTTCCAACCACGAGTACTGATAGTGATTGACATCACTAAATTACAAACTGCCGCTAAAACTAAGGTGATAACTTGTATTTGTTGAAGCATATATTCAATTATTTTAAAATTTTCCCTTTAATCCTCGCTCCTTTTCATTCAAAAATTACTACTTTAATGGCTTTAAAGCTTAACTAAATATACCAAAACTATAACACAAAAAGAGACCAAAATCAATAAATGAGTCTCTGGCTCTCATTCTCAACTAATACTCTATTGTCTACTCCCTGCCTACCGGCAGGCAGGCGGCAGACAAGTGGCGCAGGCCGGATATTCTCTAATTCTTCAGCTATTAGCTTTTCAGTCTATGGTGCAGATACTTTTTCCAATTAAAAAAATAATTTAAACATTAATTACTAAGTCACTCAATTTTTCAAGCTTATATCTTTTAATATATTTTTTATACGCCACCTTAAAATATTTAGTAAGATTATCCGGCTGGTTTTCGTCAAGATAATTTTTCCCCCATCTCTTTTTTTCTCTACTAATTCTTCTTTTATCAGCTTTGATAAAATCCGCTGCGAGGTAGATTTTTTTATCTATAAATTTACTGATTATATTTTTAGATTGAAACAAAAAAATTCCCTCAATTAATAAAATCTTTTTAGTTAAATCAAAATTTTTAGTCAGACTAAAATCATTTTTATCATAATTATATACTTTTGTTTTGATTATTTTGCTATTCTTACTTTTAAATATCTTTATTATCTTTTCTACTTCCGCATAGCGATACCAACCATATTCAAAAACTGCAGGTTTGTTTTTTGTTTTAACAATTTTATTTTTTCTATTTCGCCAACTGTCGATAAAATCATCTAAATTTATTAACACCACGTCATTATTTTGCTTAGCGATAATATCAGCAATAGTTGTTTTGCCTGCGCCAGCATAAGCATCAATGGCCACGACTAACTTAGCACGATCTTTTGACCATGTTTCAAGCAGTTTATTTATTTTTTTAGCTGTATGTTCTGATTTTGTCATGATTATATAAAAAGGGTCCAATAAGTTTTGTACTTATCAGACCCATAATCAAAATTGTCTTAACAATTTTCGCGCTCTTTCTTCTGCAGATTTGACATACATATTGTAATCAGGGATCCTTGTCAAAACTCCGTCCGACAAAACATAAGTGGCATCAAGTGAAGCCTTTTCGAGAAAGTATCTGTCGTGTGACACGAGCAAAATTGTTCCTCGATAAGTCTTTACTGTTTCCTCAAGAGCATCTAATACCTCGAGGTCTAGATGATTTGTGGGTTCATCCAAAACAAGCGTGTTAACCGACTGAGCTGAGAACATGGCCAAGAGAAGACGTGCACGCCCACCCGGACTTAGTGTGTTGATGGGTAGTCTGGCTTGTCTTTCATCAAATCCAAACTTTGATAGCTTAGCAAATGAATCCTGCTGGCTTAGGTGGGCTCTCTCCACAAGAAATGCGAGTAACGTGTATTCACGGGGAAGAGTTTCATGTTCCTGCATCATATTGCCAATTCTGATACCAGAACCGATCTCAACTTCACCGCTTAATGGTGACATCTGACCAGTGATGGTCTTGAGTAATGTTGACTTTCCTGTGCCGTTTAGACCCAGTATGCCAACCCTGTCACCATACTGCATCTCAAAAGACAAAGGTCCGATACTGAATATGCCAAAATACCCAGCCACAATATCAGTGAGACGAATATCGAGAGCCCCCGAATCAGCTTCGGCCTCAAGAGGTATTTCGAACAGTTTTCTTTCTGCCGGTCTCTCAACTTTATCCATCTGTTCTACTCGCTTTTCAATGGCCTTTGCAGCCTTTGAAGATTTGCCGGCACGGTCACGTTTGAAACCTCTTAGAAATTTGTCATTGTCGCGAGGAGACCAATGTGAACCTCTGGTAGCGTCTGCTTTTTTTTCACGAGCCTGTTCGGTCAAACGTTCGATTTCGTCCCGCTGGAGTCTGTACTCCTCTTTTTGCCCAACAATCCTTTTCGCCATCATTTCCAGATAGTCACTGTACGTGCCTCCTGTAATAATAAGCGTCCGTGTATGCCAGTCAAGTTCGAATATTTTCCTAACGACCTTGTCGAGAAATCTGCGGTCATGAGAAACAATGATGCACGACGCTTCAGATTTTTTTAGAAAATCCTCAAGCCATATAAGAGCAGGGAGATCTAGGTTATTTGTAGGCTCATCAAGTAAAAGCAGATCAACACCTTTTAGCAAAATGCCAGCGAGTGTCACTTTGCTCTTCTGTCCACTACTCAGATTAGATAGCAGCCGATCAAGGCCGACATCTTCAAGTCCAAATCCAGAAAGCATTACTTCTACCTTGTGGGCAAAAGAATAGCCACCAAGATGTTCGTACTTGCTATGGACTTCGCCATAACGCCTAGCCTTTTGTGGGTCGCTAAGTTCGACAGAAAGTGTTTCAATCTCTTTCTCTAATAAAGCAATTCCAGATACTTGCCTCAGGTAGTCCACAACAGATTCATTACTCAAAAGACTTGTGTCTTGAGGAAGATAGCCGATGCAGACATCACTAGCAATCTCAATCTTACCAACATCCTGATTCTCAAGACCAGCCACAATTTTCAAAATGGTTGTTTTTCCTGTTCCATTGTGTCCAACTAACGCCACCTTCTGTCCTCTGCCGAGGGAGAAGGAGACGTCAGAAAGTACGGTCAATGAACCGTAGCTTTTCTGAAGCTTTTGTGCTTTTATCATGCTCATTCTCCTTTGTTTATGGGTATATTATACCACTGTTAAGGTACTTTGTCACCGAACAAAATACCATAAATTCCATAGAATAGCAAGAGGTGTGGTGTAAAATTCCCCACCAAAGAATGTTGTTCTCTGGTGGGGAATGAATCAATCACAATGACTCCTCGTAGTAAGCCTTCAGCACAGTGGAAGCACATCCACAGGAAAGCTCAGGAACAGCTTTACTGATGAATGCCAACAGAAGAGATTTTATCTTTTGGATATTAATCCTAAAAATCTCAAGGATCGCATCCATATGTCTAGGATCAATAACCAGACTCTCCTGAAGTCCGACATCGTAGTCTGTTACAGCAGCTATCGCCGAATAACATAAACCAAGTTCTCGTGCTAAGTAGCATTCAGGGTACTGTGTCATATTCACGATATCCCAGCCATTTGCTGAAAGCCACCGACTCTCAGCAAAAGTTGAAAATCGTGGACCCTGCACAACTGCCACTGTTGCCTGCGGAACCACTGGAAGTGAAATTCCACTTGCAACTTCAATGATTTTTTCGCGGAGATGTTTGCAGTATGGTTCTCTCATTGGCAGATGGATGAATGAACTACCATCTGCTTCTGAGTAATCGTCACGTCCCCACGTAAGGTTAACGAACTGATCAGGTAAAACGATACTGCCAGGAGCAATTTCTTTTTTCAGACTCCCAACAATACACGTTCCGATGACATATTCGACTCCTAAGTCTTTGAGAGCAGTGAGATTCGCCTTGTATGGCACCTTGTGCGGTGCGATGGTATGTTTCGACCCATGTCTTGGAAGAAAAGCTACGAGCTCATTTCCCAATTCACAGATTGAAATAGTGTCAGATGGAAGACCATACTTTGTTTCAGACCTTGTCTCAGCGACTATCTTAAGCTCACGGAATGAACACATCCCCGAGCCGCCGATAATCCCAAGTCTAGGGTGCCTGAGTTTTGAGCCGGTCGTATCGTGACCAGATGAGCTCATTTAGCACCTCCTCAGAAAAGATTTGACTTGAGTCATCAATGGCAAGCAGATCACCCTTAAGCTCAATTGAGCTCCAGGCACATCCGCCACCACTGACAGCTTTCGCTTCTCCAGAATGGTAAAGAGGAAGCCTCTTTCTCCACTCCTTCACAATTGGCTGATTCCAGATCCTGAAACCATCGCTCATGTTTCTGACGTGTCCAAGCCATGATTTGTAAAATGGACAGTTTGATATCTGTCCATCCGGCTGGATTACCAGCTGGTTTCCATAGCAGGTACAATCAACCGGGTAAAAATCTCTCCGATCAAAGGCAACCTGCTTCTTTTCCATCTGATATTCAAACCCGGGACGACTCTGTCTCCTTGCGTTCTCGATGACACCATGTGACGCTTCTCTATAGTAGTCTTCCACGCCATCCGCACCAACCAGTCTCAGAAGCATCCGTCCTTTCAGAAAGTTGAAACCAAATTTCTCGATTCCGAGCTCACTGAAAAATGACGAGTATTCTGATATCTGGTCAATATTGAACGGTGTGATACTTGTCGAGACAAAGGTCCTGATGTTATTTTGCACAAGCCGCTTTATTGATGCGACTGTTCGATCGAAAGTTCCGTTTCCGTCACTGTCGACCCTTAATGCATCATTAGTGCTCTTGGGACCGTCCAAACCGACAGCGACCATCACATCGTACTCTTTGCACATTACGATGGTTTCATCATCTGCAAGAATGCCATTAGTTGCGATCATGAGGTTTATGTTGGGCGGAAGATCTCCCATTTCTTTCTTCATCTTCAAACAAGCGAGTGACGCCTTGATTGTCTCCTTATTCAAGAGTGGTTCACCGCCGTAGAAAATGACGAAGTATTGCAGGTTCGAGTCGTAGACATCTTTGAGGTGTTTTTGCCACAATTCAATGCCAGCAATAGCATCCTCGACAGACAGTAGCGACGCCCCGTGCTTTTTGGCAGTCTCCGGAACAGGACAATATCCACATCCAAAATTACACCCTTGTGCAGTCATGAGATAAAGAATTGTCGGTTGATCAAGTTTATATTCAAGATCAGAAGCGACTCTATCAAACTCACGACGATCATCGTCTAATGACTCAACGATAAGCTTGTGCTGTTTGAGGTCGCTAATAAGCATTTGAGTGCCCTCAGTGACCTCACTAACCAAACATTGCCACTGCTCAGAAGAACAATATATGGGATCGGGATGAAGTTCATGAAATACCGCCACAACTCCATTCCTTTCCCGTATCCGAAGATACTGTGACCACATGATAACACCTCATTTGCTTAGGTTTTGTGATTTAGTTGAAAAAGCCCCCAACCACTTTGCATGGCTAGGGGCTCTGTTGGGGTTCGGTGTCAGACACGAGACCGAATTTGATCAGCTCTGCTGATCTGGCGTCGAAGCGAACCGAGCCTTCAGATCCTGCCACTGAACTTGCGTAAGCTGGACCTGACCGCCGAAGTCGTCTTTCAGAACGACTTTTTGCGGGTCCGTGAAGTCGATGATGGGGCAGCAACCACTGACGCCACACAACTTGACCGTACCCTTTTCAGGCGTGCACATGTTTTTCACCTCCCTTCAATTTTTTAAAGAACTCCACAGCCGTCTTTCTTCAAAGCCGTCTTTGAATTTCAACACGGCTGTCATTAATTTAATAATACTCTTTTATAAATTCCTGTCAACTAAGCCCCCGGGGAGGTGTTAAACTAAAACGACCTCGAAGGTCAATTTGACCTTCGAGGTCGTTCTTTTAAATAAGTGTAATTATCCTAAATACCTTTCTTTTAATATTTACAAAATAGTACCTTCTACGCCTTTTTACCAATCACAATCATCCGTTTACTATTAATATCCAAAGTATTTTTTGCATAGTCACCATAAATTGAAATTACTTTAAAGCCATTATTTTTAAATAAATTCTCGAGTTCTGGATCAGTATAATATCTAACTCCTTGTCCATTTTTTTGTTTATCTTTAAGCATCATATTATTGAAGTTAAATTTATATGGTGACTCTGGGTGTTTGATTAAATATTGAATCAAACGAAATAAATTATCACAATCTAACAAAAATAAACCATTGGTTTTTAATATTTTAGAAACATTATTCAAAACCTTACCACCATTAAATAAACCAAATTCAGAAAAAAATAAAAAAATCTTATCATATTTTATTTTAATATCTATACTATGAACATCTTGCTTAAAGAAATTTATTTGTAATCGTTCACGCCTAGCGATATCTTCAGCTTTCTTTAACAAATAATCAGAGAAATCTAAGCCATCTATATCAAAACCTCTTTTTCTCAGTTCAATTGTATGTCTAGCATGCCCACAGGCAAGATCTAAAATTTTATCTTTCTTTTTTAAATTTAAAGCATTAATAAGAAAATCAGTATCCTTACTAAGTTGCTGATCGGAAAAATAATTTTTATGTTCTTTTAAATATTTACCTTTTGCACTGTAATATTTTTTTGTATCCATATTATTAATTTTGACTCTTTCTAATTATATAAAAATTTGACAATTATGGCCACATCTCACATAATACATTTATATTAACTACCCGCCAGAGGCGCCTGCCTGTCCGGTAGGCAGGGAGTAAACAATAAAAACTTATGAACAAATGGGATCAAATATTTGCTAATAATCCGCAGTACAAACCATTGAATGAAATATTTTTGGCTGAATTATTAGCAAAAATTAAAAAAGATATAAACTCAAATCCCAAAAAAATGGTCGATCTTGGTTGCGGAACAGCTAAAACAGTTTTTCAATTCTCAAAACTAAGTTTTGAAGTTATTGGCTTAGACAATTCTATCGTAGCCTTAAAAAAACTACAAGAAGAAATCGATAATTCTCAAACAAAAAATATTAGCTTAATAAATGTTGACTTAAATAACTACAATCTTGCTATAGAGGCTGACATTTTTCTATGTAATTTTGTCTATGCGTTTATAGATAATAAAGAATTTTTTCTCAAAAAAGTAGCAGAGTGCTTACATGATAATTCTGTATTTATCTTAATAACACCGGTGATACATAAAGGAATTATTTATACTGAAGAAGATAAAACTAAAATTGCTGTAGATTTTGAAGAAACTTTAAAATTATTAAAAAATATTTTTTCTAGTATTGATGTTTATCATCATGACTATATCAGTTCTAGAGAAGACTATGTAACGTTCTTAATCAAAAAATAAAAAAATCCATATGATTATTGATAGCCATCTCCATATTTCATATTTAAAAAAACAAAAAGATTTCACAACAATTAAACTTGATCTATTGAATTTAATGGCTAAAAATAAAATTGATTATGCCATTGTAATACCAGATAATGTGCCTAATCCTCAATGTGCCGATCTTGATGAACTCAGTGAATTAGTCAAAAATGAAAAAAAACTATCCATGATAGCTACTTTAGCGATCACTAAAATTAATAAAACCAACCTAATCCGTATTGATACCATGTTTAAGAAAAAAGAAGCTATTGGCTTTAAAATTTTTCCAGGTCACGATCCAATCTACCCTACTGATAAACGTTTGCTACCTATTATTTTATTATGCCAAAAATATAAATTACCCTTTATGATTCATACAGGCATCAACAGCGGTCATCCAGAAGTTGCTAAATATAATGATCCAAAATATATTCGAAATTTAGCTTTAAAATTTCCAAAATTAAAAATAATTATTGCTCATTATTTTTGGCCTAAACTTGATTATTGTTTTGAAATGACCGAAGGTTTGACTAATGTGTACTTTGACACTTCAGCTTTGGCTGATCCAGAAGTTATTAAAGCTAGCGGCGGTATCAAAAAAATCAGAGAAATTCTGGTTAAAACTATTAAACGTAAATCAGATAGTGTAATTTATGGTACGGACTGGCCTATTTGTAGCTTTGAAAAGCATATTAATTTGATTCAATCTTTGCCAATTAGTAATGAACTTAAAAAAGATATATTTTTTAGAAATTCTCTAAAACTTTTTCCAATTAAAAATAACTAAATTCTAACCATTTTTACTTAATTGTAAAATCCTATACTCCAACTTCTTGATATAGCTATACAATTCACGCCTATGCTTCTTAATATAGTTTAAAAAGATGCTAGAATTAGCCAAAAGACCAAAAATCAAATCTTTATATTCAAAACCTAATTTATATAAACTACGAGCAATAAAATCATCCTTAGCTAAAACTGGCTCACCATTAACTTCAATTAAAATTATGTTGCCATTATTTATCTTAAAATCAGTTCTACTATAGTATTGGGTATTTAAAATACGATTTGCCTGAGAGACAATTATTTTAATCTTTTTGAATAATAACTTTGATAATTTTGGATAAACAATTAATTTATTATCTAAATTAATATTTTTAGTCTCAAAATCATAAATTCTACCCTTATATTCTATTTCTAATGGATCTAAAATTAAATCTATACCACAAACTCTTATATAAGCACACGTAAATTCTCTACCTTCAATATAATTTTCACATAAAGGTATCTTATTTTTAGACAATAAAATTTTTATTTTCTTTTTAACGTCTGTGTAGTCATCACAAATATATACATCGCTGCTAGAAGAACCATAATTATCTTTAATAATCACGGGATATGAATATTTTTGCGATTTCTTATTAATATTACTAATAAAAGACTTTGGCGTACTCACGCCATGGGAACGCAATAAAAAATTCGTATAATGTTTATCTCTTAATATTCTACAAATTTCGTCTCTTTGACCTATAAAATCAAAATTATTATCGTAAACATACTTAAAAATCCCAAATTTTTGAAAATAGTTTAACACATTAGAGTCAATAACCAAAAATAAATCGCAACTGTCAATTAACTGTTTTTTGATTTTATCATTTAAGTATATGTTCTGATATTTTATTTGATAATTATCTAAAACATCCGTTATTTCTTTAAGCGTCTTTCTGTTATGCACCTCCTCCACATCAATGCCACCATAAATTAAACCTACTTTCATAAATAAATTAAAAAACAAGGATATTTCCTTTTTCCGAAAAAGACTTTAAAAATTCATCTTTTGAGACTACCCAATCGCGATGCTCATAATCTTTATCCGATGAAGGATGGTGTAATAAAAATGATTTTATCTCACCTTGAGATACATCAGCACCAAAAATAACGACTAAATGTCCTCCTTTCGGCATAACGTAAATCGATCCATCTTCTTGTTTATATTCCTTACCCCCCTCCATGCCCACCGTAACTGAAGCAATAACTAATTTATCTTGTTGTAAATATTGAACAATATTTTGGATATCACCCTCTATGCTTTGTCTGAAACCATTTACATCAAAATTAGCAGCTAGATCTACTAAACCTTGATGCTTCCAGCCAACTTTTTCATCATAAGCCCCAATTTTTAAACCAATATCTAATAACTCTTTTAATGTAAAATTTTTATCTGGAAAAAACTTACCTAAAACCATCTTCAAACAAGCTAAGCCACAAATTCTTTCCGACCAATACTTTGCATCTTCTAAACTAGTGAATCCCTCAACTTGAAAATTTTCTTGACTTAACTCTTGAGAATAAAATGGTACATTAGGAATCTCAAAATTTCCGTCTTTTAACTCTTGACTGGTTTTCTCAAAAAAATTTTTGAACATCATAATTTATTATATTTTGCATTATTTAATAGCCAAACTAGCACCTGATAAAAAGATAGCTTTAAACCCGATGCGGAAAAGATAAAATTACTACTACTATATAAACCTGGAACATTATTAATTTCTAAAAAATATACCTCATCTTTATTTTTTGATTCTATAAAATCAAATCTAGCCCCACCTTTAATATTCAAAAACTTACATATTTTCACTACTTCCTTGCTAATTTTTCTTATGTTATCACCGTCATATAACTTATACTCACAAAAGCCTTCTTCATATTTTGCTTTCTGATCATAAAATTTAGAACCCTTCATGACAATCTCCACAATGGAAAGTGGGATATAATCATGGTTTGACTCTAAAACACCCATGGTTAAAATTTTACCAGGTATAAACTCTTCTGTAAAATGGGAATTATTAGTATTATTTTGATTAGTATCCATAATCAAGTCAATGCTACCACCTCCGCGAATTTTCTTGTGTATAAAAAAATCACTATTACTAGTTTTAAACGGATCATCATAATTATCAATTGGCACTTTTAAATTCAATTTATGCACAATTGATTTAAAAAACAATTTATCAAAAGCTATAATTGAAGCATAGCTGTCAGAAAAAGTATATTTTATCTTTAGATAATCTAAAATACTAGGAAGATGACCACTTTCACCAAAAATACCATGCAAACAATTAAATGCTAAACATTTTGAATCTACCTCCTGCAACCAAGTCGTATTAATAGAGGGGTCGATAATTTCTATATTCCAACCTTTTTGTAACAACTCATTACTTACGGCTTTACCAGAATATAAAGAAGCGTCTCTTTCTTCTCCAAAACCACCCATAAAAATAATTATCTTACTTTTTTTTAATTTTTTTTCTATTTCTATAAAATTTTCTAAAAAATCATCAATAGTATTATTATTCATAAATAAATTAAATTATTAAAAACCACGCCCAAAATGGGTATGGCCTGTTAAAAATATTCAATTTATATTTATTCTACACCTTTAAAAAATTTTGTCAAATCTTATTTTTTCTAACTATCCTAAATACTTATCTTTAATATTTCTTCTTCTTAACTTTAAACTTGGTGTTAATAAACCATTTTCTTGGCTAAACTCTTCACTTATTAATTGAAAATTGTTTATGTTCTCCAGATGCGATAAAGCACTTAACTGTTTGTCTAATTCTGCTTGGTATAAAGCCAAAACTTTACTGTTATATAAAACATTAGGCAAAACGTAAACTAAATCTTGCTCTTTACACCATTTTTCTAGCTCTTTAAAATCTGGCACCAATAAAGCGGAAATATTTTTTTGTTTATCACCATAAACAAAGCTTTGGCTAATATATTTATTTTCATTTATTTTACTTTCTATTGGTTCGGGAAAAATATTTTTACCAGTGGAAAGCACGATCATATCTTTAGCGCGACCAATGATGGTCAAGAAACCGTCTTCATCTATAAAACCCAAATCTCCGGTATGAAACCAGCCATCCGTATCTATCGCCTCATGAGTCGCTTCGCTATTATTATAATACGCCAGCATCAAATTATCACCTTTTATTAAAATTTCTTTATCTTCATTAATGAGAATTTGATTACAATCCAAAACTTTTCCAACGGTACCGAATTTATGATCAGCTATTTGGTTGACCGCAACGATGGGTGAAGTTTCAGTTAAGCCATAGCCCTCAATGACTAATACACCAAAACTAGCAAAAAACTTAGCAATAGCTGGATTCAAAGAAGCACCACCAGAAATCGCCATGCGCAAATGGCCACCCAAAATTTGACGAATTTTTTTAAAGACTAAAAGGTCTAAAAAATAGAATAATATTTTTTGCCAAAAATTTAAATTATTTTTTTTCTTTGCTTTAGCTAAATTTAAAGCACTAAAAAATATTTTTTTCTTTGCTTCTCCGCCAGAGCGAATATTATCAAAAATTTTATCATAAATTTTTTCAAAAATACGTGGCACCGCGGTCATTATAGTGGGATGAGCTGCTTTTATGTCTTCTAAAATCGTCTTTTGGCTACGAGCAAAATAAATACTAGCGCCAGAAAAGATCGCCGCATAATAACCAGCCGTACGCTCAAAAGCATGAGATAAGGGTAAAAAAGAAAAAAATCTATCTACATTAGTGATTTTAACCATTCTTTTAGCTGACATGACGTCGCTAATTAAATTTTTATGGCTCAAAACCACACCTTTAGGCTCACCAGTCGTGCCAGAAGTATAGATGATAGTATGTGGACTATTGGCATCAATCTCCAAATCTAGCTCTGGCAGACTATATTGGTAGTCTAATTTTGGCCAAGGAGAAATATTATTTTTATCCGTATGTCCATTACCGACGATAATAACTCTTTCAAAATCTATGCTCTGCCATAAACTTTGATATTTATTCCAATATTCATCTTGAATGATTAAAACTTTTAGCCCTGCATGCTGAATAATTTTTTTTATTTGCTCAGGATTATAAGTAGTATGAAGTGGCACGTCTATCAAGCCCAGAGTAGCGCAAGCTAGGTCTGTTATAATCCATTCTGATCCATTATTTAACAAAACGCCGATTTTATCACCAGTTTTTAAAGCGAGTTTTTGCAAAAAATAAGCCAGCTGTAAACGAAAATTATCTAAATATTTATAGCTAATTTTTTGATATTTTTGTTTTTTTACGCTTGCTAAAACTGTGCGATTTAGATTCGCTTGAGCTACTTGGCTAAATTGTTGATAAATATTAGGCATAAAAAATTAATGACTTTTAATAAACTGCAAAGTTTTGGTAAAAATATAGTCTCTTCTGGTAGTATCCACTGGATTGTGATCATTACGATTTAAGATAAACAAATGTTTATCTTTGGTGCCAGTCAAATGCTCAAACAAATATTCTGAACTCAAAGGGCTAGAGATCACATCATCACGAGAATGAATGACTAAGACTGGATGCTTAACTTGGGCTAAATTTTTTTTAGTATATTCATCAATAAAATGATAAAAATTGACTAAATTAGGTATCGGAATATGACTATATCTACCAAATTCTTCTAAATTTGCCTCTTCTCCATTTAACCACGATTTTTTATAGGGTTTGTTAAAAATTTTAACTAAGGGTAAAAACAAGCGAATATTTTTTTCATCCCGCATAATGATTGGGATGCCCAAGGAAATAATAGCCGTAATTTCTGGCACATCTAAAGATATCTGCAAGGCTAAATTGGCACCAAAAGAATAGCCAACTAAAAAAATCCTCTCATATTTCCCGACATTATCTTGCACAGCTTGCAAAAGTGACCGATACCAAGCCTCTTCGTTACTCTGAAGCAAGGTCGCCATCGAGCCACCATGCCCAGCTAATAATGGCACCTCAACATCCATCTGATTGGCTGCCAAAAAATCTGCCAATACCCATAAATCATAAGGTGTGCCAGTAAAACCATGGACTAAAATGGCCAAAATAGTATTATTATTTTTAATCTGAAAAGGCCACGCTTTTTTAGCTGCTCCCTGAACCTCCTGAAAAATCTTTTCCTGTACGACAATCATAAAAGTAAGTATAGTCTCTTGCTCATCTAATCCCCGCGTACGCGGGGATTAATAATACACGAGCAAAAAAACAAAAATTAATCTTTTAATTTAAATTTTTCTTGCAAAAATTTCTGATAAGCTTTATCTTCCGCCATCATTTGTAAAATAATTTCTCGGATCATGTCCGCTTTTTTCTTATTAACATCTTTACTTTTCCAAATCAAATAATCAGAAATTTTTGGTGAAATTCTTAGAGTGTATTTGAGATGAATCATGTCGCGACCGCTATCTTTATCTAAAGTTTGTAAAAAATTCGCTAAATCACCAAAGCCGGTTTTAGCTTGCCAAAGTTTCACGGTAATTTTTTCTTTAAAATTTGGTGAGCTAAGCCAATTTTTTAATTGACTGACATTATATTTGACTTTAGAAGGTAAAAATAAGACCGGTTTATTTTGCGATAAAGCCAGGGCCATGAAATAGCTAGCCTGATCGTCTAAATCACCGAAAATCACCAAAGCCTCAATATCGACTAAAGATTCAGCTGATTTAGTTTTATTGGCATTATTTAAAACCTCTATTTTAGCTTTTTTAAAATAATGCAAAATATTTTTACTCTCTGCTTGTTCACCATTACTATAAAAATAAATCATCATAAGGCTATCAAATTAAATATTTAAAAATTCACCAGCCACATCGCTAGCCAATTGTGTAGCCACGTCTTGTGTTTTAGTAAAATTACTCAAAACCCACAAAGTTTTGACAATCGCCGCTTCCCAAGAACAAGCGAGTAAATGAATACCTAATTTAGATGGATTTAAATAAACTGGGTGATAAAAAATCACTGGGAGATCTAGAACTTTAATAATTTTAGCTTGCTCTTCGGTCAGACTTTCTCGCTGCATTTTCACTAAAACTCCTTGATAATTTTTAGCTAAATTCTTCAAGCCAGACCAATCATCAGCTAAACTATTATCTACAATCAATAATTTGCTGTTAATTTTACTAAAAATTTTTGTGGCTTTTTTCGGATAGCTTAAATCACTTTTTAAGCTAATACCAAAATCTACTTTAGCTAAATAATCATTGTCTAAACTACTAAAAAAATAATTATTTTTTTGTCTTTCAAGTTTTGCTTTAGTACCTAGCACTAAACGACTACCAAACATAATACTTGGTCGAGGTAGGGTTTCAGTTGCCACTTGTAAAGCATTGATTAAATTAGCTCGCAGAGAGAATCCACCATAATTTGCTATCAGGCTTTGGGCTAAATCTTTTTTGTCTCGCAAATACAAACCACTCATCTGCGCGCCAGTTAAAACAATGGTTTTATTGATATTTTGTAATAAAAAGGTCAAAGCATTGGCTGTCAAAATTAACTGCTCGACTTTGGAGACAATGATAAAACTATCATAATTTTTTGCTTGCCCGGCTATAAATTTAGCCATTTTTTCCCATAACGCCGGACCTGCTATTTCTTCTTCGCCACTTAAAAAAACTACTTTAGTGTCCGCTAAAATATTAAGCTCTGGCATCGTGTTAAGCCAAGCAGGAACATCCTCCTCTTGATTCACCATTAAGACTTCTTTATTTTTAGCTAAAGTCCAAGTACCGCCGGCCAATAAAATACAAATTTTCTTTTTCTGTGCTGTCATTATTTTTCTTTAGTAAAAAAAATTAGATAAAATACTGCTAAATTAATAAACAAAGTAAAAATTTGACCAACCCAAATATAATGAAAATTGTTAAAATAACACAAAATTAAATCAAAGTAAGTACCAAAAATTAAACCTAACAAAATAGTCACAAATAACCAAAACAAACCGCGTTTTAAAATTCCGTCCGAATTTTTATATTTAATCCATAAAAAATGTAATGAAAATAAAACCATGATTAAAAAATAAATAGAATATAGGATATAAAAAAATTTATTATGCCATAAAACATATTCTGTATTTGCAATATCTTGAATGGCCTTAACTATAAAATAGTCTTTAACATAAATAATACTTGATAAAAAAATAGCTGGTAAAATTACTAATAAATGTTGCCAAGTTTTCAAAGCTTTTATTTGGTAAGGAAAATGCAAAGTAAAATAAAATAAAAATAAAGCAATAGCAAGAGCGGCTATATAAGCAAAATAAGCCCAAAACTGCCATTGGCTAATAATCATAGTCCTGCCAAATAATAAACTCACTCCCCAAAGAAATGTAGAAATAGTAAATAAAGAAAAATATAAATTAATTTTGTTTTTCTTTATACCTCGACTAAAAATAAAAACCACCATGCTTAAATTAATTAAAACCGAGATTAATACGAGCCAGTTTTTCCAACCTAAAGGTGAAATTAAAAAATCCATATATTTTATTATTTATTAGCTAATAAGAAACTGCCGATGGCAATGTCTAAATAATCTTTTATTTTGCTTAAAAATTGTAGTTGTTGAGCAGATAAAAACCTCTGCTTAGCATCAATCATCACTAAACCCAGTAATTGCTGATTATAAAAAATCGGTAAAGCAAAATCAATCTTTTGTTTATCCATTGATTCCGCTAAATAACGATCAGTTTGTAAATATTGTATTTCGGCTTTATTGGCTCCTGCTGGATGATTGACTAAAAATTGTAATAATTGACTATCGTTTAAAGCCAAAATACGCTCACCGACCGGATAAACCTGATGAAAAACTTCGGGATTATTATGCTTAGCTAAATACACAAACATATCTTGGTAATCTATCACTTGCGCGATTACTTTGGTTAAACGAGAAAACAAAATATTTAAGTCTGTGCCAGAACGCAAAACATCGGCTACTGCTATGACGCTTAATTCAATCTTTTGTTGCGGATTAAAACCAAAATAATTTAAAAATTTGTAAATCGCCTGATAAACCAAAGGCGAACTAAAACCAATCAAAAGCACAAAGGCTAATTGATTAGATAATACCATAAAGTCTATTTTGACAAAACGCAATAATAATAAAAACAAAAAGTAAAAAACAAACAGCGTGCTGAAAAAAGCAATGGCATCTAGAGCGATTTTCAAAAACAATTGTTTTAAGTCCCAAAACCTAAATCTTGCCAAAGCATAGACTAAAACTAAAGTAAAAAACACCGCACTATCTACACCTAAATAGAACCAATTTTTTAGACCAAATAATGGTAAAACTACGCTGAATAATAAAGCAAAAACAGCCGTCAATGCTGTGCCAAAAAAAATATAAGAAATTTGTTTTTTAATAATCAAATTTACTTTTTTGCTCATTTTGGCTAAAAATGTCAAGGCAAAACCAATAACTAACAAAAAATAAGCCAAAAAATAATAATATAAAACTTCTTGCTGAAAAATAAAACCATTTTCAGTGACGGTCACACTACTGATATTATAGTTCGAAAACAAGAAAGGAATCATGATAATAGCCGGCAACCATACTAAAATTTTGGTATACTTCTTCACTATCTGGCAACGATCACATAAAGAAAAAACCAGCCACAAAAAGGCTGGAGCAATAAATAAATTAGGCAATAGACCAAAACGAGCGCCTAATAGTAAATGGTCGCTAAAGCGTAAAAAAAAGACATTAATTAGCTCAATGCTCTGCCACAAGGTCACCAAAATAATCAATAAAAGCACAGGTAAACGGTGTTTTTGCTCTTTATTGAAGACGACAAAAGCTATTAATATCAAATTAATTACCCAGGCACAGATTAAGATAAGATTGGCTAAAGTCATATGGGGAGATAAATCAGCCGTCTTAATAGACCGCCGTCATAATTATCATAGTAAAATATGGCCTTTTTGTCAAATCTAATTACTTTTCCTAATAATTACTGACTTAAAAAACTTTTCTTGAAAATCAGTCAATTTTTTAATCTCTTTATCAGTAAAATCTTTTATATTTTTTGAAATGACTACTAATTTATCATCGTCGTCATCTAAACGATGAATAATCGCAATACACTGGCCACTAGCTTTTTTCAATGGCTTATCTGCACCCAAAAAATAAGCGTCCAATTCTTCACCATCACCACTAACAGTATTAGGCACATAGCCATAATTTACTTCATAGATAAAACTATGCTTTGGATGTTTGCTACCCAATGATCGATCAATAATCAAATCAACATTTTTTCCTAAATAATTTTCTGCTAAACTAGACATAAATCACACATTACAATTCTTTCAAAACTATTTTGGCAAATTGAGACAATAAATTTTCATCTATCTTATCGAGATCCAAAAATTCCGCGCCAGCCACATCTTCAAAATTAATATCTTGTTTTAAATTTTTAAGATCAAATTTATCAATTTTATAAATTAGACCAACATGATGCATGTCAATTTCTTGATCAGCATCAATAAAAGAAACCTGGTGAGTGTAATTTGTAAACCAAGAATAATCTAAAACCGCAACACTTAGCTCTTCTTTCAATTCTCTTTTCAAAGCATCGCCGATATCTTCACCATGTTCTATACTACCGCCAGGTAAATCAAATAAACCAATATATGGTCCTCTGGCTTTTTTAATTAATAAAATTTTATTATCTAGCAAAATAATACCATAAACACCCAAATGAAGTTTTTTCATAAACAACTATTCTCTTCAGCTCCCCGCGTATGCGGGGAGCTGATAGGTTTTAAAATAAATAAATTAAAAAAATATTCTCTACTTAATTATTTCTCTCAAAACAGAAAGCGGCAAAGATTTGCCAGCCAAATAATCACTAATTGCCACAAAAGCTCTTTTATCAATAAAATCTTTTTGTTTTAATTTTTTTAATCCAGCCTTACTAAATAATTTACAATCATTGATATTTTCTTGATAAATTTTCTGTTTAGCTTGCGGGCTAATTTTTGGCTGATGTTTTCCTACAACTTTACACAAAAAATTAAACTGAAATCTAATTTTTTTATTTTCTCTCAAATAAACAAAATTTAATAATTTTTCTACTTTAACTTTGATATTTATTTCTTCTCTGCATTCTCTGACGGCAGTGTCTAATAAATTTTTATCTAATTTTGGATCAAAGGTACCTTTGATAATATTCCGTAAATAATTTTTGCTTTTACCAATTTCTGAAATTAAAAAAAGACCATCGTCTTTTTTTACTAAAGCGCCAACTTTTATCTGAATATCAAACATAAACTAAATCTTCACCCTCATTGCTTTTTGACCACCGGCTGTATCCTCTACTTCCACTCCCAAACTCTGCAAACGCACGCGCAAAGCATCAGATAAAGTCCAGTCTTTGTTATTTCTTGCTTGCTCACGCTGTATTAACAAATCTTTTTCTTCAGCTGATAAGCTTAAAATTTGCTTTTTTAGATTTTTTAAATTTAAACCCAAAACTTCATCCATCTGATAAATAGTCGCCAGTTTATCTTGATCACTCAAATTACTCGCTAAAACTTCTTGTACAACTGCCACTGCTTGCGGGGTATTTAAGTCATCAGCTAAACTTTGATAAAATTTTTCTAAACTTAAAGCATCAGCTTTAGCACCATCATCAAAATTCGCAATAGTCTTCACTAAATTAACTAAAGCATTTTGTGCCGCCTCTAAAGCCTCCCAAGAAAAATTTAAACTTTTGCGATAATGCGTCAGTAACACAAAATAACGATAAGCTAGTGGAGAAATATTTTTTTCTTTTAAATTATCTAGCGTCACAAAAGTGCCAGCTGATTTTGACATCTTACCACCTGCAAATTTCAAAAATTCATTGTGTAGCCAAAAGCGGGCCTGCAGTTTACCAGTCACCGCCTCACTTTGTGCCATTTCATTTGGATGATGAATTGGCAAGTGATCGATGCCACCAGTATGGATGTCAAAAGTATCGCCCAAATACATCCGACTCATGACTGAACACTCTAGATGCCAGCCAGGAAATCCTTTGCCCCAAGGCGAATCCCACTCCATGTCTCGCTGCTGATCAGTTGGTGAAAATTTCCACACTGCAACATCAGTGATATTTTTCTTCTCGGGATTTTTTTCCACCCGAGCCCCTTCTTGTAAATCAATATTTTGAATATTGACGATTTTGCCATAATCAGCGATTTTGCTAGTATCAAAATATAAACCATCAGAAGTTTTGTACAAAAAACCTTTAGCTTCTAAAATTTTGACAAATTCAATTTGTTCAGTGATAGTGTCCGTTGCTCTGACAAAATGTGTTGGCTCCAAAATATTTAAACTTTTTAAACTATTCTTAAAATCTTGAATAAAAAATTCCGCAATCTCCCAAGCAGTCTTGCCCTCTCTTTTGGCAGCTTTTTCCAGCTTGTCTTCTCCATTATCTGCATCAGATACTAAATGGCCAACATCAGTGGCATTCATCACATGATTTACTTTAAAATCTTGAGAAAGCAAAAATCTTTTCAAAATATCCCAAGTAAGATAAGCACGAAAATTACCAATGTGCGGATAATCATAAACAGTCGGTCCGCAAGTATACAAGCCAACTTGATTATTTTCGATTGGTTTAAACTCCTCTTTTACTTTACTTAAACTGTTATTGAGATAAATTTGCATAAATTTTCTTCTTATCTGTATTTTAGCTAAAAAACCAAGAAAAAGCAAAAACCGCTCATTGAGAGCGGCTTGCATTTTTAAAATATTCTATGCTTGTTCGGCCATAATTTCTTTGACTGCTGGTCGTAATTCAGATCTATAAACTACTCTATCAAGTCTTAAGAAAATATTATTCTGGCCTTGCTCTAATTTATCTAGTCTTCCGTCTACTTGATTAAATCTTGCATCTACATCGCTAGCCAAAACAGAAATTGCCTCTGCAACTTCTTGAATTGCCCCAAAAATCTCTTTGTTTGTTATTTCACTTTTCTTCATAAAGTTTCTTTAATTATTTAAGTACATTTAGTATAAATGAATTCAAAATTTTAGTCAAAATAGCCTCTATTTTAAGCAATATTACTTGCCATATCTACCAAACGATTAGCGTAGCCCCATTCATTATCATACCAAGCAATGACTTTGACCATATTTCCATCTACTACCTGCGTCAAAGACAAGTCAACGATTGAAGAACGTGCGTCGCCTATAAAATCAGAAGAAACTACTGGCTTATCGGTCACGCCCAAAATATTTACTAATTCTTTAGTTTTACTGGCTTTGATCAAAGCATTGTTTACTTGGCTCACTGTGACATTTTTCTTTAATAAAAAAGTAAAGTCCGACAAAGAGACAATTGGTGTCGGTACACGAATAGCTAAACCATCAAACAAACCTTTTAGTTCTGGCATCACTTGCCCTAAAGCTGAAGCTGCTCCGGTAGAAGTCGGGATGATATTTTGTCCAGCGGTGCGACCACGACGTAAATCTTTGTGTGGACCATCGACTAAAGTCTGATCAGCAGTATAGGAGTGAATAGTAGTCATCATGGCTTTTTGAATGCCAAAAGTTTTGGATAAAACATGAGCTACTGGTGCGATACAATTAGTTGTGCAAGAAGCATTAGATACTACTGTTTGATTTTTATAAGCCTTATTATTAACACCGATCAAAAAAGTCGGTGTTTCTGCACCTTTTCCTCCAGAGGCGGATTTGGCTGGAGCAGAAATAATTACTTTTTTAGCGCCAGCTTTTAAGTGTAGTGCAGCTAAATCACTGCTCACAAATCTACCAGTACACTCTAAAACGACATCCACGCCCAATTTTTTCCATGGTAATTTATTTGGTTCCGGTACAGCGGTAATCAAATATTTTTTGTTATT
>LBRC01000003.1 GCA_000991205.1 Parcubacteria group bacterium GW2011_GWA2_36_10
TTTTTTCATCCAGGGCATCATTTCGCGCAATTGTTGTCCGACTTTTTCAATCGGGTGCTCATCGCCTTCTTTTAATAATCGATTAAAATTTGGCCTGCCTAATTCATTCTCTTTAATCCATTCTCGGGCAAATTTACCTTTGGTTTCAGTGTCTACCATGGCAATCAAAAAGATTATCAACACTTATTTGAGCTCGCCCTAAGTGTCAAAAAAGCATTAAAACCTAAGACCTCTATCCGCTTAGTGACAAGTCGTGAGTCAATCCTCTCTTCCGTCATCGTCACTAAAAATAATTTACTAAATAAAGAATTACTATTTTTAAAAACTGCCAATAACTGGCAAATAGCAGTCACTGTGGCTGTGCAAGACTTTGATGACTACGGCCAGAGAGATGTTTTGCGTCCAGAACGCGATGCTAAATCTGGCATGTTGCCACCCAAACTAGCACAAATGATGCTTAATTTAGCAAGTACAGACAAAAATTTGACTTTACTTGATCCTTTTTGTGGCTCGGGAACTATTTTGCAAGAGGCCATGCTCTTGGGTTTTAAAAATATCTATGGCACAGATATCAGCCAAAAAGCTATCGCTGATAGCCAAGCAAATATTGATTGGCTCAAAAATAAATATACTTTAAAAAATAAAGTAAATTTAAAATTAAGCGACGTGCAAAATCTGGCTATAATTTTTAACTCGCCTCGCGGCGAAGCGGGCAATAAAGAAATAGATTTGATTGTCACCGAACCATTTATGGGCGATGCAAAAATATTATCCCAGCATATTTCCTCCCGCACCGCGGGAGGAAATCAGGTGAATGATATTATTTTAGATTTAAAAAAATTATATTACCAAGCATTTTTAAGCTTTGCCAAAATCTGCTCTACTAAAGCCAGAATTGTTTTTATTTTTCCAGCCATAAATTTTCAAAATCAAACTATTGCTACTTTAGATAAAAAAGCTATCACAAGCACAGGCTGGCAACAGCTTCACTCCCCACTCGGCGAACTAATCTATCAACGTCCCGGACAAATAGTAACAAGAAATATTACACTTTGGCAAAGACAATAAATAAAATTCATGCTAAAAACCTCCCGCTTCGCGGGAGATTTTTATATAATTCAATTTAAACCCCGCGTCAGCGGGGTATTTAAAAAAACTATTTTATCCAAACAATCTGCTTATTATTTAACTCTAATTCTCGCCATTTAAAAATTCTGGCTTTAATATCCAAATAAACTATTTGGCTATTTTCATTACTCAAATTGCTAAAATAATAAGCCAACAAACCAGCCTTCATACTATCTAAGCGCAATTTATCTACTAAGATTAACTCCAAAAATAAACGTAGCCTAATCAATTTATCAGTTGTCGGCCAAATGATAGCTTCGCCAAACTTGATACTCACAAATCTTTTTAAGACACCAGCAAATCTTTTATCTTCAGCTAATAATAAATCCAAAGCTTTTTTACTGATTAAAACTTTTAAGATACCTAAAGTTTTTTCTGGGTCTTGCAAACTTAAAGCTTGCCAAAAAACGTCTCGTAATTTATACAAACTAGTACCAGCTTCATCAGATAATAGTTTTTCTCCCACAAAAGAAGCTTTAAGCTCACTTAATTTTTCTTGAAATATTTTTAATAGCTCTTCAGTACTTATTACTGCCTCTACTTGGATATTATTGACTTCTCGAGTTTTTAAAGACAAAAAATTATTTTCATAATTCACTTCGAGCTCTAAACCTTCATCATAAGAAGTCAAAAAATAACGTAAATTTTCTTTTTCTTCACTATTTAAAGCTAAAACATTTGGTTCTTTAGCTAAAAATTGTGCTCGCTGTAAAGAGTTATGATAAGCGGCTCCTAAAAAGTGAAAATAATTTTTTAACCAATTAGCACAAGTAGCTGGAACTTTTTGTCCAAGCTGATTAATGATTTTATGTGCTGTAAGCAGAGCTTCGTTTAAAATCTCGTGCTGTTCAAGTAAAATTTTCATCGAACCAAAAAAATGATCAGGTGTTTTGACATTATTGTCTTGACTAACACTCGCGGCTTGCAAATGCACAGGCAAAGGCACTTTGCCACCCAAACGCAAAATCAAACGATCAACGTCTTTCAAATAGTCTTGTAAGGGCCAAAAAATTTTTAGCGCTAACTCTAAAGCCAAAGCTCGCAAATCATAATACTGCGCTCTTTCCATTTGATTTAGCTCTTGGGGAAAATTTAATACCTCAGTTTTTTTAACCCAAACTTTTTCTTCTAAATCCAAAATAAAATCTAACTGATTTTGATTTAAAGCAAACTGATCAGCGATTTGAATGTGTGTGTCAGTTATACTTTCAGAAAAAATAATAGCTTGAATACTTCTATCTAAATTTTGTAGATCTTGAAAAGACATTTAAAAATTATAAATTATCCGAAGAAACTCTACCCCCATCATCATCCGATTCATCGTTATCATTTTTTACTGCTTTCTGATTTACTAAACTCATAAGCTCTTGTTTTTTTGTATCTGTTATAAAAGCTTTAGTCAAGACATTATTTAATAGCTTCCTGATATCTGATAAGGCCTGATACTCTTTAGCTGCATCTTTAGTTTTTGGATTAATAGCTTTTGTATATTGTTCCAAAGCAGCGGCTATCTTGTTATCAACTGCAGCCTGCAAATGAGCACCGCCACCCTCTTGTGCCATAGCTTGCATTTGGGCTTGAGTCAAGTGCTTAGAAATATCTTGAAATATTTTACTCATAGCGCCCATTTTAACCAAAGAACCACCTTCCATGTTTTTAGCAATCGCCTTAGCCAAAGAAGAGTCATCAAAACCCTTATACTCAATAGGTGCTTGATCTTTATTTGAGCCAGAACCATCTGCCGCTTGCTTTGCGTCTGCTTCTTTTCTCTCTTTTATATCATCGCTAGATTCTTTGCTGATCTTAGCCTTAAGAGCTTCATAGGCTACTTCAGCTGCCTTAGTGCCACCATCGTGTCTAGCCAAAAATATCGCCCGTTTCGCTTCAGCACTATCTTCATTAGGTTTCGGCTCATAAGAAACTTTAGTTATGGTTTTATCTTTATCACCATCTTTTTCGTATATGACGTTACCCTGACCATCTGTTTGTTCGGTACCGTCAGCCTTCAAAACCGGCACCCTCTCTACCTTTTCAGTGCGTTCAGTACGATATATACTTTCTTCATTTTTTGTATCAATACGCACTAAGTCTTCTGGTTTAATTGTGGCCATGTATTGTTTCAAGGCTTGCTGATCTTTAGCATCCAAAGTCTTCATTATTTCATCTTGCTCTTTTTTATCCAGTTGAACAAATTCTTTAGCAGCGGTGATACCAGATTGATAAGCTGCTGATTGTTCATCTTTTTCAATATGCACCACGCCATCTGGATCTTCTGTATAGGTACCACCCCAAGAACCCTTGGAAAAACGCTCTACGCCCTTACCGGCTTTCCTTGCTCTTTCAAAATCTTCTTGGGTATTCGCTATTACATGACTATTTAATACCTTTGTCAAAGTAGCATCATCATTAAATTTTCTTGCTCTGTTTGCAATCGCGATGGCTTCTGCTGGTTTTTTGTCTTTTAACTTGCCAGCTTCAATTTCTGTCTTAGCTAAAGCCATTTTGCTAAAAGTACCACCTCGGCCAGTATAAAACTGTTCTTTTTCGGCAGCAGTAAGGTTTGTGGTTTGTTTTTCAATTTCAGCTAACTTAGTTTGTTTACGTTTACGCTCCGCACCTTTTAGACCAGCACCAGCTCGATAGATCAAACCTCCACCTATTGGCGATAACACTTTACCGGCACCCATTAACATTGAGGCTAGTGGCGCAGTCACAAGTCTTTGGGCGCCACCTCTTAAACCACCTTCACCAGTAGAACCAACTAAAATATTTTTAGCTTGTTTTTGAACACCAAATTTCTTGTCTAAAGAATTTATGCCTGATTTCATCTTATCTGCTGCTTTATTACCAAAAGCCATAGCCTTTGAACCCATGCCTTGAGTAATTTTTAAAGACCCAATCAACATGCCAAGAGCGACGATAAACATCACGACATTATCCCATTTACCCGCTTCAGTAAAACCAATATCAGCATCAATCACGGACTCTTGACCTTGTTGAGCTTGCACTTCCGCACTTTTAGCCTGAGTCAATTCGCTTTTGACATCACCATTTAAAATAGTCAAAGATAACCAAAGGAAAAAAATTAGCACTGGGCCAACTATAATTTCTTTCATTAAATTACCAAACCATTCACTAAAATATTTTTTGGTGGCTGGAAAAGTATTAGCCAAAAATGCTAAAGGTGATAAAACTACCAAGATCCATAAAAACACGATACGCATAACCAACATGACAATAAAAGCCATCAAAACTATAGTGACTAGCATCATCATAATACCGCCTAATAAATAAGCCAATACTATCCCTGAATTAGAAGTTATTTCTTTAGGATTACCACTTTGATCTATCCCAATTTGTACCATTTTGTCTATACCAAACATGGCGGTCAAATTACCAGCCGCTACATCTTTGATAGCCGAGACAAAAGTGAGCATCACTACTTGTCCAATATCAATCAAAAAACCAGCAATAGTCTTACTAAAATTAATCAAAATAGCCATGATGATCAAAGTTTTTAGCAACTCTTTGTAACCATAGCTTTGCATTTTCAAAATTGTTCCAAAAGCCATTACCAATAAAACTACGATAAAAAACATATTTGATAAATCACGTAAAACTGTCCAACCGGTCACCACGCCTTCTAATTTAGTAAAATTATTAAACTGCGCAATGCTAGGCAAAATCCACATCTCCAGCTCAAATAAAGCGATAAATGGAGAAAATAAAACATAAAAAATAATGCCGCCGGCAAATTCTCCTAAAGAGTCTGGAAATGCCAAGCTAATATTAGGCACTAATAGAAAAACCGCCATGATAGTTATCAGCCCTAACCAGATATTATTTTGACCCGCTTCGCCAAAGCGAAAGCGAGGCGAGCGAAAAATTTTGTTCAGTTTCATAAAAGTTTAGTTATTATAAACTACTACCCAGCCAGCATAAGTCTCTGTTGTAGCTTGCTCCCAATTATCGGTCACGGTTACTGTCGGCTGATAACAAGCAGCATTGTTGATATCAGGTCTGTCGCCAGTTCCATCACAAGCAAAATCTACATTATAATTGTAAGTATGATAGAAAGTCTTATAGCCAGGATGGCAAGCACGCGCTAAACCACCAAAGCTCATGGTAAATCCAAAACCAAGCTCTTTGTCTGGAGCACACCAATCTACTGGCATATTATTTTTCATCTTACCTATATTATGGTCAGTGGGTGGATTACTAGCGTCACCCCAAGTCACAGCTAAATCAATGATCGGCATGTGATCAGGATGTGCAAAATAATAAAACTGTATGGCGGTAAATAAACTACCGTGACCATACATATCACCAGTGTTCTGATTATTAATAGTAATACCTGCAGGACTATTATCGCACAAATCATTAGCACACACTTTATAAATAATAGGCTCAAAATCTGGGCCAGCCACAGTATTTATAACCTCTGCGTCACCTTCTACGCTATAATCTTCACTATCTACATACTCTTTATCATCACTGTCCCAAGAAAAATTATATATATAAGCAAATAAATATCTCATCTGGTTTCGTGCATTTGCTATATTATTACCAAAAAATATCGATGCTTGATTTGGTTCTTCAGAAGTATTAACTGGCGTCTTAGTAAGGACTGGTTCAGATAAATCACTCGCCCCAGCACTACCAAAATATCGATTAATAGCCCCCAATCCTACGACACCAGGACCAGCATAAAACGGATCAGGATGTGTAGCATCTGCTGGATGATAGTGCCAAGCTGTCCAAACGTTTGTGTAATTATTTTGACCATAACGCCACCAAATATCTGTCCTCACCCAAGAAGAATCTTCATGATCACCTTCCGCATTCACTTCAGAAATCACTTGGCATTGTTGGAGACAAGACATACCAGAACAGCCTGGTCCATTATCACCGGCTAAATATCTATTATAACCAAAATCTCCAGACCAAGCCGCTTGTCTTGCTATATTCCAATCTACTAAATCCTGACTAGCTTCTACATAATAATTCTTATGCGCATTGCTATAATTAGGATTACAAAAACGGTGAATATCATTAATATCATCATCATCTCTATTATATTTAGTTATTTCTACTTGATGATGAGTTGAAGCACAAGGCACGGTCTCATTATGTTCACTATGATTAGAATAGTCATGTGTAGCAGTTGGCACTAAAAATTTATCATTATCAGATTCGTGTCCACTGTTTCTAGGCTCAGCATTATACCAATTGCCAAACTGTGAATCATCATAGTCTGGCGGCGGGAAAGTAAACACTGTGCCTATGATAGACTCGTCAAAGTATACATACGTAATTGGATCCGTAAAAATTTGATTGAACGTATTTCTTGTAACTATATTACTAAAATTATTTGTTTGTGTAACTGTTTGCCAATCAAAATCTTGAGGCTGAAACATATCACCCAAATTAAAACACTCGTTTAAAGATGCATTATTCTCCGATACACCATCACAAATATCTTCACCTGTATTATTACTTCTATAAAGAATGGAAGCTGATAAAGCGCCTTCGAAAAAATGATTAGGAACATACTCATAAGTACCGTCATTCTTTAATGGTGCTAAAGACTTAAACTCCACAGCTTTATCAAGATTAACTTTTGAACCAGCAAGAACTTTAGCTAAAACCGTACAATAAGTATTAGGTGCAAAAGCATTACCAGCTGCCGTATTATTAGCCGCTACACAATAATATTTATCTTCAGTGGTCCTATATTCTTCTGGCACGACACACATCTGTAAATCATTACCACTGTCACTATAAAAACCAGCTTCTTTAAAATTATTATACAAACTTTGGGCACCAGCTACTTCATCGACTGGATACCATTGGTTACAATAATTTTTTCTTTCTATGCCACCGTTGCCATCAATTGGCACACTAGTGGATGGATCTTCTTCTAAACAAATGCCCGGCCAATTTAAATATGTCTCTATCTTAGTCGGCAATAGACAACGACCAGTTGATGATAAACTCTCCGCACAGTCATCATGGATGCTACAAAAGCTACCTTCAGTCATACCACGTGCTTCGGCGGCTTCATCTACCATCCCACAAACACCTTTTGGAGATGCGCACGATCCTCCTGTACCACAAGAAGTGGCTATAGCAGGATCACACTTGCTACCCTGCACCACGCCAACCGGAACATCGTTAGCACCTAAATAAATACAAATCGCTGGATACTGATTTATATCCTCTCCTAAATATTTTACTAAACCACCCGTACCAAAAGTCACTTTATCATAGCTTGTTTCACAAGTATTATCTCCATTTTCACAAAGATTAGCGCCAGAATAATTTTGCACGGTGTTGGTTTTATCTGCTCTAATACTAGCCACAAATGGTGCATCAGGCGCCGAATATGCTCTAGTGTCTAGGGCTAAACTCATCGGCACAGCATTTTGTACGGTATAAGGGTTGAGCCAACAAATACTGTCTTTACATTCACCATCAAAATCTACACCATTAATTTGGTCAGAACAGTCGTCACCATCTGGCTTGCCGTTACATACATTGCTATCAGCTTGATAAACTAACCTAATATCCGCCTGATCTTTTGGTGTGTCATCAGATGAAAAATTATAAGTACTCAAAGAATCTAGTGGTAATAAATTTGGAATTGAGTAGCCAAGATAATCTGGATCAGACCAAGCTAAATGATTGTTAGCGCCTGTTGTCCTAGCTCTATACACTTCATCAGTCAAAGCGATATCATCAGCGGTAGTATCAGGAGCCCAACGCTTACAATGATTAATGCTGTTAGTGTTATCATATTCTAAACAAGTGCCGATGGCATCACAAACCGTATCATAAGTATTAGTTTGCGGATTAAAGACCGCTGAAGCAGATTTACAGTCTAGCCACTCGGAACACTCTCTGTCTTTACGGACTTTGACCAGTATGTTGGCGTTATTTAAATTATCGGACAGTGGATTCACCGCGTGCCCAGTGCTAATATTTTCTGCATAAGTAGTAGTAGCATTATAGCTAAGATTTACTTGGGTATGAGCGGCATTCCAAAGATTGGCGTCGTATAATAAAGTACAACCACTATTTTGATCAAACTGACCATTACAAGAACTTTGGTCTATTTTATCATTTTTATAATAGTAATAAGACTGACAAGCATTAGTACTACCCGCTGCTGCTGCCACATCACAAGTGATCGGATCTAGCGGATCTTTGATTTCTGTGCAAAGATTTTTTTCTTCAGGACAAGCTTGGGCCCAATCGTTAATTTCTGCTTGACTACAAATCACTGGGCTAGCAGTTTCTAAACTATCAGTCTTAAACCAGCCAGTAGTCGTGATGCCATTGTAGTTCACATTTTTTTGGTAGCTACAAGTACGATTGCCTGGGTCTTTGAAATAATAAGTACCTTTATCAGAATTATATTCTTCACAATACAAATCTTCATTGTTACACAGACTTCGCGTATAATTATCTGGATTGTTTATTTTGTAAACTGTCTGATAGCCAGAAATATCACCAGCGGCTTGATCTAAAATCGGCAAGCCTAAAGCGCTGCAGCCTTTATAAGCTTGCGGACAATATTTATCTTGCTCCGGGACTAAATAAGTGACACTGTCGGCAGCCACACTGACGCGTGAATTATTATCGTCTTGATGGAAAGTTTCACTAAATGGTGATTTAGAATTTTTTGTATCTATGGCAGCAAGACAACCGATGGCTTCTTCGCGACAAAGATTAGCAAACGATTTGAAAGTATATTCCGAGCCATTGGTATCGGCGTAGGCCTGACAGCCTAAGTAGGCGCCAGTAAAGGGATCATCACAAGCCGCCGGCGTAGTCCAAGAATTTTTGACAAAAGACAAATTATCCGCTACCTCACTTAATAAAATATTATCTAAAAATACTTCACCTACACCTACAAAATTTATTTGTAAAGAAATATTATCCATGTTAGCAAAATCAATCGGTGCTTGCACGCTCAACTGATAGCGACGCCAATCGCCAGCTGCCACCACTCCCAAACTCTCAATTGGATGTGAAACTTCAGCTATGCCATCATATAAAGCTGCTTGGACATTCGATAAACTGCCAGTATTTTTCATCCACCAAGTCAGTTGATAGGCTTGTTTATCACGCAAATTAGCCAAAGGCCTGCTAATCATAGTATTAGCAGAAATTTTTAGAGAATGACCATTATTAGCTAGAGCTTGATTAGACAAATCTAAACCAGAACCAGACCAAGGATTATAGCTACCGCTTTCAAAATTGTCTAAAAATAAACGACGGACATTATTCGCGGCATTACCAGTATAGGCTCGACAACCATTGTATTGGGCTGGACAGCTATAGCTTAAAGCCGCAATGGCTTGATATTCCTCACCAGAACTAGCGCGGCGATAAGTTTTACATTCATCACTAGCATAGACTACTTTGTCTTGCAAACGGAAATAAGCGTTACTGTCGGTGTCAAAAAACTCACGGCAGTTTGGATTGTACTCTGGATCATCGAATGGATTAGCTGGCGTGTCTAGCCCACACATTGCATCATTTAAACCATCATCCGTACATTCCTCTGATCCTGGAGTAATATTAGTACAAGGAGCACCTTGGCTATTTTTTAAGAAAGTCCAAGTTTTGAGCTGATAGCCAGCCACATCTTCGCCTTCCCAAGTATAAAAAGTAGCGACATTACTAGCATTACTTGCTACACATTGCCTCAAGTAAGTAAAATATTCTTTACCTTCACCACCAGCTGCCACTGCTTCTTCATTGGTAAACTCTTCACAACCCACCGCAATACTTGGACAACTTTGAGCGGTAGATGGAATAAAATTATAATATTCAGTCATGGCTTCTGTGCCACTAGCCTCTGCCTCACTCACATCAAAATAAGTTGGCGTTTGGGCAAAATTTTCATAGCCTACACATTGACTTGGACATAGGTCACTGGAGTTCACGACCGCTGGAATCATCGGGTCATTATTATTTGGATAATAGCCTTGACAGCCAACTTCTTCGGCGATACACATCTGACGCGCATCAGTCATAAAAATTCTCGTACCATCACCGTAGCTAGAAAAATTGCCAGCCGAGCTTTGCGTATTAGAAACTTCCTCTAGTTTCACCGCGTCAATGATCACAGCATTTTGGCTAGCAGTAAAACTAGAAAAATATAAACTCACCAAGCTAATATCAACCGTGCTGATAAAAGTATGCTTGACTTCTATTTTTTGCCAATTAGGTGTGAGATTAGTAGTAACCTCGCTATCATCGCCATCAGCTAAAATTTTAGCGCTAATTGGTGTACCAGCACTAGCTGTTTTAGCATAAAAACTTAAAATAAAAGTCCTATCTTTTAAGTCATAACCAGTCTCTGCACTGGTGCTAATATCTTGAGAAAAACTTAAGGCATTTTGACCAAAATAAGCATCTAACACTAAGCCGTCTCCAGCTGCATTACTTGTGTTCCAGTTTCGTAGCTGATAATCAAAATCTCCGTTGGCTAAAATATTAGTACTACGATTAGCGGCCATGACGATAAACTCACTACAACCACCATCTTCTTCATTACAGCCGTTAGCTTGTTTATTTAAAAATAAATCATTATCATCAGCAGCGATGTCTTGCAGTGCCCAGTTATTATCAGCATCTTTTTCTTGGGAATAACGTTTACAGCCAGCCCCATCAGCTCCACAATACTCTAGACTTTGTTCTAAATATGAGGCATTACCTAATTCTTCATTATTAAAAGTCAAGCAACCAGCATAAATATCGCCATCTTCACAAATATCAGCATTGAGACGCCAAACATTGGCTGACTGGGTACAATAGCCAAAAGCATCATCAAGGCAATTACCTTCATCATCTTCCTGCAGACAAGTTTTGACATCAGCACAATATTGTTGACGGTTACTACTACCATTCGCTTCCAAAGTTGAAGCATAGACAAAAGCTTCACAACGAGCTACTGGCACTTTCAAAACCCAATTTGGATCCACTAAATGATAATAAGGATTATTTCCATCATTACTAGCAAAAGCACAAGTATTATTTTCAAAACAGTCGGCTACTTGGCTTAAGGTTGGTGCTTGACCACCGGAACTGGCTTGTGCGGCAAGCTCCCAACCAATCGGAATAATATTAGCTTTACGTAATTTAACTAAATTGTGATAACAAAAACCTTCTTTATAACAAGTATCCGAGTTATTTCTTGGGTCAGCCGCTGAAATAAATGGTAAGCTGCCATCTAAATCACCATCACTGATTGCTTGTTTAATAGTTTTTTTCTGCGATAAAACATTTAATAATTCGGCGCTCATCGCACAATTATCTGGATGACGAAAATCTACTTGATCAGGACAAATAATAAAATTTTCTACTAAAGAAAAATCTTCTACTGTTTCAAAAGTGGTAGTTTTGAGATCACGAAAAACATCACTACCCCGTGGCGCTCGTCTCAAATCTGCACCTCCACGTAATTTAGCGAGTAAACTATCACGAAAACTAGAGTCTTTTTGATACCAGCTAGCAATTTGACGTATGCCCTTATCAACATAAAATTTCAACAAACGAGAAGACAGTGTTCTGGTGAACATATTACCCGCCTGCTGTAAAATCTGCTTCAAAGCGCTGGTATTTTCTGGTGGACCATTAAAATTAGCATCTGCCTCCATAGCTGCTTGCCACTGATACTGGGCTAATCCTAAAATATCCTGACAATGAGTTTTTACTTCTTCAGTAATTTTAGTTTTTTTATCTAAATAACCATTACATTCAGTTGCGCCAATTTTTGCTGCTTCAGCTGCTTTAGCCTTCGCTTCAGCTGCTCTATCTTTTAAAGTGCTTAAAACTGATAAATCATTCTTACCCTCATCAAATTGTGACCAAAAATCATTCCAGTCTTTAGCGGTGCCATAATTTGGATTTAATTTTATTTTGATAAAATCTTGCCAACGGCCTGTTGCTACTTGATCAGAAAACTCGGCCCATTGTTTTTGCACGTCGCGCCAATTACATTTTGGTGGCGGTGGCGCTTCCGAGTCAATCAGATACAAAGTCATTGTTAGCTTGACTTCAATGGAAGGGTCGCACAAATTAAAACCGAGCTTCGAAAAACTCTTGGAAGTCAAATCACCCACAAACTCTCCTAAAGCGGCATCTTGGGCATTTTGTAAAGATTTTTTGATTGACTCGGTTCTAAATAGCGGTTTACCACCTTCAGCCCCAGTGGCAATAGAATTAGCCACATCATAAGCTAATTTATTCGCAAACTGACTGGCGGCGTTTTGAATCATTCTGGTAGCTACTTTCTTATAGGTTGTATCCCAAGCTTTACCTACTTTATCCCAAATAAATTTAACATTATTAATCGTAAATACAGCTGGATCCCAAGTCAATTGTTGAGCATAAACTGGCTTGGGAGTAGCAAGATTCAAACTAAATGCTAAGATCAGTAGCAGTAAAATTTTAATAAAACTTTTTTTCGCTATCATCATACAAAATATTTATTGATTGACTAATTTTTTACCAATATTTAATAGCTCTTCATCACTCAAGGCTTCAATTGCTTTTTTATCGGCACTACTTTGCGATAATAAAAAGGCTTTGACTTCTGCAGCTGACATGTCTTGGGGATCAACATTTTGTCCACTTTCAGCTTCGTTTAAAATGCTGAAAATATAAAACAAATCATCATCAGTTAAACCATCTACCTCTTCTTGCTTCATGCCATTGTCTAACAAAAACTTACGAAACTCACGAAAAGCTGCTTGTTCAATGGTCAGATTTGGATTCATGGCTACCTCTTGCACCACGCTGGCTAGATTAGTTTTTGGCGTGATTAAAGCCAATAAATTACAGTCTTGATTAGTTGGACATATTGGATCATTACCAGAATTTACTTCTTCTAAGTCAGAATAATTATCCGAATCAGTATCAGCTAAAAAAATACTAGTATTATACTGATAAATTTCTTGATAATCCGTCAGACCATCAGCGTCAGTATCTTTATTTTTTAAGTCAGCGATGGTTTGCGTTTGATCTTGACCCTCTAAAATATCTTTTTTAATAAAGTCTGGCACTTCGACTGTCAGTGGTTTTAATAACTGATGATTAAAATACCAAATACCACCGATCAATACCAAAATCAACACTAAAATAAATAACCAAGTGGCTTTTTTGTGCCAAAGATTTTCTGCATAAGCACCTCTATTTTTTTCTTGCATAAAAAATAATTTTGTCGATATTATTATACCACAAATTTATAAAATTGCCTAAACAAAACAAAAGACCCGACGGGTCTAATGACCCGTCGGGTCTTTCTTGATTTCTGAAGCTAGTTTGAGCCATAAATCTTTATTTAAATTTTCCGCCCGAGCATTTTGGTCAATTTTTAAGGCTAAAAATATCTTGCTTAATTTATCTTTAGCTATTTTTTGGTCACTCAATAAATTATTAAATAGCTTTTTTCTTTTATGTGCCATACCGCGCTTAATCAGTTGCCAAACCAATTTTTCGTCCTCTTTATATTGCCAAGCTTTAATTTGATCGATTTTTAAAATCGCTGAATCTACTTTTGGAATTGGAAAAAAATTATTTTTTGTTACCAGCCTGACAATTTGTGCTCGACCATAAAAAGCCACTGCCAAAGATAATAAACTATTTTTGCCATCTTTAATCTCTATTCTTTCAGCCACTTCTTTTTGTAACATCAAGATCATGCTTTGTGGTGGCTGTTTAAAACTTAAAAACTGGTTAATAAACTTAGCCGTCAAATAATACGGAATATTAGCCACTATTTTATAATTTTTTATTTTATGCTCGGCTCGCCTCGATTCGGCGAAGCGGGCTAAAATATCTTGCCAATGCCTTTCTTTGAGCGATAAAATATCTTGCCAATGTAAATCTAAATTTTTATTTAATCTGACTAAATTATTTAATAAATTCTGTAAATTTTTATCTACTTCAAAAGCCACCACTCTAGTCACTTTAGCTAATAATCTAGTAGTCAAAGCACCTAAGCCAGGGCCAACTTCTAGCACTGTGTCACTGGCTTTTAAATCAGCCGCTTGCAAAATATCAGCTAAAACTTCATCGGAAATTAAAAAATTTTGACCCCTGACTTTATTGGGCGTCAAATGATATTTATGCAATAAAAATTTTAATTCTTCTAAATTCATTAGAGTAAGGAATATAATAATGACATAAAGCCCGCCAAGATAAAAGTAAGTTTAAAGGCTAATAAGTCGTTGCTGATAAAAAATAAAGCAAAATAAATCAATAAAATAGCTAATAATTTGCCAATTGCTAAACTCATTTCAAAAAATACCACACTAGACATCACGCTTTTCTTTTTGGCTCGTTCATAAGTAATACTAGTCAAAGGCACCATGATAATATTTTTAGCAAGGCGTGACATCGTATCCACTAAAAATACCCCTATCTGATTAACTACAAATATTCTGATAAACCACGCAAAAGCATAAAAAGCGCTACCTAGATTTAAAACAGATTTTTTATAACGAGAATCTGACAATTTACCAATATACAAAGTAATCAGCATGGTGATAAAAGTAGCTAAAGCGACTATCAAGCCAAGGTCTAAAATATTAGTCACAATCAAAGAAATAGAAATTGGCCAAAGCACTAAAACCACTAGCTCTTCACCAAAGCCTAGATAAGCAAAAAATGCTCGACGATTTTCTTTGCTCAATAAATCTTTATAGGCTTGTAAATAAGAAAAATCTTTGTAGCGAAACTTTTCTTTCGTGATCAAAGTCGGTAAATTTGATAATAAAAATATCAGAGAAGCGATCACAAATAAATCACCGTAGCCCCAATTGCTGATGATAAAACCAGCAAAAGCTGGACCTAAAATATAAACCAAAGAAGTGCTGATACTCAAAGCTCCCACTTCTCTACCCTCTTCAGTCACATCAGAAAACTTTGCAAAACCAGCGTGATAAGCTGGCCAATAAAACATTTTTTGCACCGCAAAAATAAGGGGCGCGACATAAAATAGCCATTCAAATTTGGTGATAAAAAATAGGGCTAAATAAAATAAGGCAAAAAAACAGCTACCCCAAAAAATTCCCCATTCATAGCCACGAGCGCGCGCAAATTTGGCCCCCAAGGGCATGATCAAGATATAAATAGCATAAACCAACAAATAAAAGAGCATGATTTTTTGCAAGGAATAGCCGATTTGGTATAAATAGATCGGCTCAAAAATCATGACCATGGCTAAAGCAAAATTAACCAAAATAGTCGAAACAAAAATCTCCCTCACCTGTCTATTCATTCTTTGAGGCAAAAGCCCAAGAAAAAAATTCTTTAAATGCATAATTTTTATTTTTATTTGTCACCCCGTGGAATCACGGGATTTATTTCACCTTGACGTAAAATCTCCCAGCTATTGTCAATATTCATCTTAATAATAGTAGATGCCAAATTTTTGGGCAAGTTGCCAGCATTGATAAACAAATCTGGCTTTATTGTTAAACTGTCTAAATATTTTTTTATTTCTTTTGCCTGATAAGCACTTTGCTGCTGACTAAGATTAAAAGACGTACTAATCAAAGGCATGCCAAAAAACTCAACTAACTCCTTAGTCCAAACAAAAGAAGAAATGCGCATCGCTAAACTATCTTGATAACAATCGTGCCAATCACAATAGCGATATGGTAAAACTAAAGTAAGTGGTCCCGGCCAATATTTTCTTGCCAAATCAGTGGCTAGTGGTGAAAATCTGGCTAAAGTAGCGGCTGTTCTGAAATCTGGCACCAAAACTGGCAAAGCTTTATTCTGATCGCGTTGTTTTATTTTATAAATTTTATTGACCACGCGTTGATCAAAAAAATCTCCCCCCAAACCATAAGAAGTTTCAGTTGGATAGACTATCACTCCTCCCCTATTTAAAACTTCTAGAGCTTTTTGCAAAACTGCAATCCGATTGCTTGAATTTAATTTTATTTCTTCCATACTAAACTACAATACTAATAATTTTATTTTTAATGTGAAGATATTTTTTTACTTCTTTGCTAGCGATCATGGCTTGAATTTTTGGTAAGGCTAAAACTCTATTTTTTAGCTCTGCACTATCTTCTGTGTCTAGATTTAACTCTATGGTATCTCTTAGTTTGCCGTTGACTTGAATACCCAAGATAATAATTTCTGCTTGCGCTAATTTCTCATCAAAGTCTGGCCAAGTGACATAAGCTAAAGTTTCTTTATTACCTAAATTTTGCCACATTTCTTCTGCTATATGTGGCGCTAGTGGCGAAATAAGTAAAATGATATTAGCAAAATCATTTCTATTAATTTGCTTTTTATCTAGTCCATTTACTAAAATCATCAAAGCTGAAATGGCGGTATTAAAACGAAAATTTTCGATGTCTTCTGTCACCTTTTTGATAGTATGATGAATTAATTTTTGATTTTCTTGAGAGCTAGCGACATCTTGTAAATCAAATTGTAAAGCCCAGACTTTTTTCAAAAAATTAAACACTCCTTTGATGCTTTCGGTATTCCAAGTCTTATCATCTTCAAATGGTCCCATGAACATTTCGTATAAGCGCAAAGTGTCAGCCCCAAACTCTTGCACAATTTCATCAGGATTGACCACATTGCCTTTGGACTTGGACATTTTGACTCCGCCCTCCCCTAAAATCATGCCCTGATTCACTAATTTCATAAAAGGCTCTTCACAAGGCACTAGCCTCAAATCAAATAAAACCATATTCCAAAAACGAGCATACAATAAATGCAAAACAGCGTGTTCAGCTCCGCCGATATACAAATCAACCGGCAACCAAGCTTTTAATTTTTTCTTGTCAGCCAAAACCTGATCATTATTTGGATCAATGTATCTTAGCCAATACCAAGAAGATCCCGCCCATTGGGGCATAGTGTTTGTTTCACGCTTGGCCTTGCCACCACATTTTGGACAAGTGGTATTTACCCAAGTCTCGATATTTACTAGCGGTGATTCACCTGTACCAGTTGGCTCATATTTTTCTACTGCTGGTAAAGTGACTGGCAATTCACTTTCTGGCACCGCCTGGACGCCACATTTTTCACAATGAACTAAAGGAATTGGTTCGCCCCAATAACGTTGGCGAGAAAAAACCCAATCTCTTAATTTATAATTAATCGCAAATTTTCCACAATTATTTTTTTCTAGCCATTTAATAATTTTTGCAAAAAAATCAGCTGTCTTTAAACCGTCAAATTCACCAGAATTCATAGCCAGACCTTCGGCTTCGATAGCATTGAAATTTAAATCTCCCTCCGCCTGAACAACTTGAATAATTGGCAAGTCAAATTTTTTAGCAAAATCCCAATCGCGTTGATCGTGAGCTGGTACTGCCATAATGGCCCCGAAGCCATAAGAAGCTAAAATATAATCAGCGATAAAAATAGGAATTTCAGCAAGATTCACTGGATTGATAGCCACGATATTTTCAAGTTTGACACCAGTTTTTTCTTTGGCCAAATCAACACGCTCTAAATCTGATTTATTTTTAGCCTCAAAAATATACTTTTCTACATCCGGCAAATTATTAATTTGCTTTTTTAATTCTGAAATTATTTTATGTTCTGGCGACAAAGCTAAATAAGTTGCTCCAAACAAAGTATCTGGACGAGTCGTGAAAACCTTAACTTCTTCTTTACTGTCTTTAATTTTAAAAATAACTTCTGCACCTTCGCTTTGGCCAATCCAATTTTTTTGTAATAATTTTATTTTATTTGGCCAATCAAGTGTCTCAATGTTTTTTAATAATCTATCAGCATAAGCAGTAATTTTGAGCATCCACTGTCGTAAATCTTTTTTAGTAACCTGCGTGCCACAACGATCACATTTTCCCCCAACTACTTCTTCATTGGCTAAACCAGTTTTGCAAGATGGACACCAATTGATCGGCACCACACTTTCATAAGCCAAGCCTTTTTTAAATAGCTGTAAAAAAATCCATTGCGTCCATCTGTAATACTTTGGATCAGTCGTATTTATCTCACGCTGCCAATCATAAGAAAAGCCTAAAGATTTTATTTGGCGACGAAAATTATCAATATTTTTTTGTGTCGTTATTTTTGGTTGCGTGCCAGTTTTTATAGCATAGTTTTCTGCCGGTAAACCAAAAGCGTCCCAGCCCATCGGATGTAAAACTGAAAAGCCTTTTTGACGCCAATAACGAGACATAATATCAGAAGCCGTGTAGCCTTCTGGATGGCCAACGTGTAAACCTTCGCCAGAGGGATAAGGAAACATATCTAAAACATATTTTTTGCCTACCTTAGTTTCCCTGACAGCAAAGGTTGCTTCATTTTCCCAATATTTTTGCCATTTGGCTTCAATCTCTTTTGGCTGATATTCCTGATTCATAAAGAAAAAATCAAATAATTATAGGAAAATTCTAACATTATCAGCCTAAAAAATCAATTTATTACTATTGACAAAAAGCTTGAAAAATATCCTGACTTGCGTTATAATTGTTTATACTAATTAAGCTCCTATAGACACCTTGCCATTTATCCTGACTCTGACTCCGCCGTCGGCGGAGTCAGAGTCAAAGTATGGTGTTACTCGTAGGAAAATATAATAAACATATTAGTATTCACTGGAAGAAAATTTTTACTGGCCTATTGTTGAAGACAATTGATGGCCTCATCAAGCTAAAAAAACCTCTACTCTGGTTTGGTGGCTGGTTTTATCTAGGGCTAAAATTTTTGACTAAAATTTTTATTTTACCAATTTTATTACCTCTCTATCGTCTTTTTACTCGCACTAAAACTCATTATCGCCGTTTAAACATCAGACAAATTCCTTATTTGATATTTATTAAAAAATATTTACCGCGCTTAACTGTTTTTATTTTAGTTGTCGTTGTGACTAGTAACAACATTTTTGCTCAAAGCTATGGCCTGGATGAATATGTCAATAAAAGCTTAATCTCTGCTTTGGTGATGCCAGACCAAGAAAATTGGAGTGAACTAATCGAAGACTCTGGCCCAGCGTTAGCAATCTCACCGACAGCGACTAACTACCTACAAGAGCAAGGCGCTGTCCAAGAACTAGTGGTCAACACTCCTTTTGCTGATGATAGCGGACAAAGACAAATCAACACTTCAGCTGATGATAGTAGCTTAGTTTTATTAAACCCAAATGACATCAATGATAATGAACCAACTCCAACTGATACTCAACGTTCAGAGATTATTTACTATACTGTCAAAGCTGGTGACGTCTTGGGTAAAATATCTGAACAATTTAATATCACCACCAACACTTTGCTCTGGGCTAATAATCTGACTTGGAGTTCTACTATCCAACCAGGACAAAAACTTACTATTTTACCGTCTTCTGGTATTAATTATGAAGTGCAAAAAGGAGATACTTTAGCTTCCATTGCTAAAAAATATCAAGCCGATAGTGCGAAGATTATTTCAGCTAACCAATTAACTAACGCCGGCACTATCAAGTCTGGGGATTTATTATTTGTTCCTGATGGTATCAAACCAACCAAAATAAAATCTTCTTATCAACCACCAAAAAGTATCGCTAAAAAACCAAGCAAAACCGAAGCAAATAATGTCTACAGCGATGAAGATGTGCCGGGCTCAAATTCTACTTCTGACACTAAACTACTCTGGCCTCTACTTAGTCAACGTATGACTCAATATTATAGCTGGAAACACACTGGTCTAGATATTGGTGATAAAACGGGCAATCCGATTTATGCCGCCGAAAGTGGCAAAGTTGAACGCGCTGGCTGGTCCACTGGCTATGGCTACAATGTCATGATTAATCATGGTAATGGTTTAGTGACACTCTACGGCCATGCCTCTAAACTCTTAGTCAAAGATGGTGACACGGTCTCCCGCGGTGAAACTATTGCCCTGATCGGCAACACTGGCTGGTCGACCGGACCTCATCTACACTTTGAAGTCCGCATCAATGATGCCCGCAAAAATCCTTTGAATTATATAAGGTAAACATTTTGAAAAATCCCCCACCTAAAGGCGAGGGATTTTTGTATTTAAATGATGTTTATAATTTAATAATTACATTTTAAAAAAATTTAAATCCCATGATTGACCCTCACCTCGAACTGGAGCAATCGTCATGTTTTGATCGTCATTATTAACTTGCCAACAAGCAGCCCCATAAAAACATACTTCTTGACCAATAACTATATGGCCAGATAAAGTAGAAAATTGATTATCTTTAAAATCACAAACATTACGACTATTAGGCTCAGCAACTAAAAAAGAAAATGCATAAGTGTTTGGTGCCGGTTGGTTATCTAAGAGTTTAAAAATTAATCCATTACGATGTAAAATCTCTGGAGAAGATGTGGTGGAAAAAAAATTATCTAATAAATTCCACGTCGGATCACCAGAATTACCACCGTAACTACCAACTAATTCTTGATAAACATCATTAACAGTTGATTTGGCATAACCAGCACCCATAGTAAAAGTACCCCAAAGAGCTACTTCTAATTCTAAATCTGGGTCATTCACATCACCAAAACCATTGGGTGAAAAATCTGGCCTAACACAAACTTGATCTTTACTACTTAAAATAAATAAATTTTCATTTTCTACTGAATGAATAGCTAATCTACCGTCGCCAACTGGATTGTAACCATTGTTTACTTCATCGCCATCTAAATAACTATCACCGTCAGAATCTGTATTATTAATATCAGTTTTCCAAATATTTATTTCATCCGCATCACGCAAGCCATCATCGTCAGTATCTAGATTTTCATCAATTGTACTAGTAGCTACTATATTTTCTACTACCGGCTCTGAATTGACAACTTCCTTAGAAACTTCTACTGGTTTATTTAAAAATGGCAATTTATATTTTAAGTCTGTAAATAAAAATGCATAAACACCACTACCAATAATTAAAACACCGATGACGCTCAACAAAATAACCAGCCACCATTTACGCTTTGGTTGATAAGCTGTGACTTGCTCAACGTTGACTGTGTTAGTAGTCACCGGTGCTACAATTGGTGCTGGCGTAGCCGGCGCTTGATCTTGATTGTATTCTAACATAAAATATTTTTAAATTTTTTATTCCAAAATTTTCCATTCATTATTTATTTGTTCTAAAACAAAAGAGGTATTTTCAAAGAAACTATTTTCTAATAGCGTGTCCACGCTAGCACTGATTTTATTTTCCACTTTACTAGCTGATTTGACACTAAAACCCACTACTTGCTCTTGATAATAACTAGCAAAAAAAATCAAAAATTTAGCTGGATCTGCTTGAGCCTGGGCGTAGATGGTGTTATCTGGCGCTAAAAGCTGAACGAAATTTTGACTATCTTTTGTATTAATACTTTTAGCTAAATTATCCAAAACTGTTTGTGCGATGGCTACAACAGCTGGATCAGATACTGTGGAATTATTGGCTTGTTCAGCTAATTTACCAGCCCCCAAAGGATTATAGCCATTAGACACTTCTTCGCCATCGCTATAGCTATCAGCGTCCGTATCAGCCAGGGTCGGATCAGTAAACCAAACTGTAGTTTCTACCACATCAGTCAAGCCGTCACCATCAGTATCTAGATTTGTATCAACTGTGTTTTCAACTGGTGCTAGCACTTGATCATTCACGGCTGGCACTTCTGGACTTAGCACGGTCTTAGTACCTGGCTTATGCAAATACCACCACACTAAACCAGCGATACTGAAAATAACCACTGCCAAAACTAACCATTGCCACCATGGCGCTTGCCTAAGACTTTTGACACTCATATTAGCGCCCCCTGATGCAGGGCCACTATAAGCAGTAGAAATGTCTGGTGTAGCTAAAGCTTTGAAATCTTGTGCTTTTATATTTTTATCTTCAAACATAAAACTATTTTTAAAAACAATATTATTATAACACAAATAACTCTAATAAAAAAATCAACCCCGCGGGTTGATTGGTGGACTGTGCGGGAATCCCTGCCTGCCCTGCCTACCGGCAGGCAGGGAACCCGACTACGGTTTATAAATTTTGTGGTGGAGATGCGGGGAATTGAACCCCGAATAGGTCAATGCGAATGACCCGTTATACCGTTTAACTACATCCCCCAAATACGCTTCCGCCAAAGGCGGATCCGCCTTTGGCGGAAACAGCCCTTAAAAATATTTTGGTCGGAGATACCGGACTCGAACCGGTGACCTCAGCGTCCCGAACGCTGCGCGCTAGCCAACTGCGCTAATCCCCGCTAAAAAACAACGCCTGAATATTAGGCTAAAAACCAAAAAAATTCAAGCTAAATATTTTTTTTCTAAACTTTATTATTTTTACGATGATATCTCTCTAGCGCATACAGCCCAACTTTAGCTACTGACTCTGGACGAAAATATGGTAAAATATGATGTCCCATTTTTTTACCAATAATCATTCGTACATAAGGACTATTAGGTAATAAATTTTCTTGTAAATATCGCTCTCTAGGGTCAACAAAATTTTCATTCTCTAAATCTTTTTCAATTTCACCCACAATTCTAGCTTCTTCT
>LBRC01000004.1 GCA_000991205.1 Parcubacteria group bacterium GW2011_GWA2_36_10
TATAAAGGCAAAGATATTTCCGAAGTTTTACAAATGACGGTCGAAGAAGCGACGAATTTTTTTGCTAATATCCCCAATATTCATAATAAACTAAAAACTTTAGTGGATGTTGGTTTGGGATATGCTGCCCTAGGTCAGTCAGCTACGACTTTGTCTGGCGGTGAAGCCCAACGTATCAAACTAGCCACTGAACTGTCTCGCCGGGCTTCAGGCAAAACTTTATATATTTTAGACGAGCCAACTACTGGCTTGCACTTTGCTGATGTCAAAAGATTGTTAGACGTTTTACAGCGTTTAGTCGACAAGGGCAATACTGTTTTGGTGATTGAGCATAATCTCGATGTGATCAAGAGTTCGGACTGGGTAATAGACCTAGGTCCTGAAGGTGGCGATAAAGGGGGCTATTTAGTGGCTGAGGGTACGCCAAAAGAGGTGGCGAAAGTGAAAAATAGCTTTACTGGCCAGTATCTCGCTAAAATGTTTAAAAAATAGTAAACTATAGGGGCTATGGTGAGTGCTTTAGAACAATCCATTTTAAAGACAATTTCTTTTTTTGATGTCTTTAACCAACCCTTAACGGCCGAAGAAATTTGGAAGTGGCTTTATCGACCAAATCAAAAGTTTTCTTTACTAGAAGTCAAAGTTGCTTTAGAGACTAGCCCGGTTTTACTCAAAAATTTAGTTTTAAATGAAGCTTTTTATAGCCTAAAAGATAGAGGTTATAACTATCTGATTCGCAAGCATCACAATGATTTGTCCGAGCGTAAATTTGCTAAAGTTTCAAAGCTTTTGAGGATTTACAAATACTTGCCTTTTATCAAGCTGATTGCTATTTGTAATTCTTTATCTTTTTCTAATGCCAGCGAAGAAAGTGACATCGATCTCTTTATCATCACGGAAAAAAAGAAAATCTGGCTCGCCAGATTTTTTACCATTTTGATTGTCAAAATTTTAGGCTTAAGACCAAGTTTAGACAAGCATCGTGATACTTTTTGTTTGAGTTTTTTTATTAGTGAAGACAGCTTGAGTATTGAAAATATTTTATTTAGTATTCATGACATTTATACACCGTATTGGGTAGCGCAGCTATTGCCGGTTTATGATCGGGATCAAACTTATCAGAAGTTTCTGGAGGCCAATGTTTGGGTGAAAAAATATCTACCAAATACTTATGCTAATGATTTTTGTCAGACGGTCAAGATTAATTGGTTGACGAAAATTGTTCGTCAGATTTTAAACTTTTTATTTTCGCCACCATGGTTGAATTATTATCTAGACAATTTTTATCGCCAAATACAAAGTCGTATTATTGCTCATAATTTAAGGGAATTAATCAATGTCGATACCAAAATCATTGTCAATGAACAGATGTTAAAGTTTCATGTCAATGATCGACGAGAATTATTTTATAAAAAATGGCGAGAGCGCATACATAATTTATATTTAGGACAAGACGATGAAGAACTTATTTAAAGCAGATTTTATTTTTAATAGCTTGGCTTTTATTTTATTGCTAATTTTACCTTGGCAAACTCGTTGGATTTTTCAGAGCATTAAAATAGCGGATCAAACTTGGGAGTATGGCCAATTAGGACTTTATGCTAGCATGATCTTGCTTATTATTTTGTTAGCTTTATATTTTGCTAATAAAGCCAAGAATACCAGTTGTCATCCCCGCGTAGACGGGGAGGGGGTACTTGTATTATTTATTTTGTATTTAATTATTCTAGCATTTTTTAGTCCTTTAAGCACTTTAAGTTTTTATTATCTAGGCATGCTTATTTTAGCTTCACTATCCATTTTAGTTTGGCAAAAAATAAAACCCGCAGTCTTTTATGCTGGCTTATTAGCGAGTGGTGCTGTGCAGGGAGTTTTTGTCTGGTATCAGATGTTGATGCAGACTAGCCCAGCTAATAAATGGTTTGGTTTAGCTACTCACTCGGCGGCTGACCTAGGTACTTCAGTGGTACAATATGATTTAAATAGGATGTTAAGAGCCTATGGTTCTTTGCCACATCCAAATATTTTAGGTGGTTTTTTACTTTTTAGTTTATGGGCTGGTATTTGGTGGTGGCTACATTTGTATAGTGAAAGCAAAGAGGAGAGTTGGCAAATCAGTAAAATAAAAAAACACCTTTGGCCTTTAGTAGTTGTTTTAGTCAGCCTTATTTTAGTTTTATTTGCCTTATTTTTTACTTTTTCTCGTTCAGCTGCTTTAGCTTGGTTTGTGAGCTTAGCTGTTTTAATCTTTATAGCAATTTTTAGGAAAAAGTTTTTAGCTTTGCAGATTTTTACTAAAGCCTTTTTATTAAGTATCGCAGTTTTGTTAGCAGTTAATTTTTTATTTCCCGGTGCCTGGGTGACACGCTTAAAAGCGCAAGGTGATTTAGAAGCGAGGTCTTTGGCAGAAAGACAATTATCTTTTCAGCAAATTGATTGGCATAATTATCAACAATTAATATTAGGCCAGGGTTTAGGTGCTAATACCTATCTCGCTTATCAAAAAAATAATTTAGGCGAACAAAAATTGCCACCTTATGTTGTCCAGCCAATTCATAATTTTTATTTATTAGTCTTAGCCGAAAGTGGCATTATCACTTGTTTGTTTTTATTATATTTTTTGTTTAGCGCTTGGCGCAAAAAATTATTTCAAAAACCAAACTTGATTTCTTTGGGTTTATTAATTTCTGTTTTGCTAGTAAGTTTACTAGATCATTATCTTTGGACCACTTGGACAGGAATTTTATTGCTATTTATTACTTTAAGTCTGTTTATTCACCCCGTTAGATATATAGAGTAATCATTTTTTTGTTAATTATCTAACGGGGTAAAAAAGAGGAGTAATTCTTGACAAAAGCTTTTTAGCACTCTATAATGTAGAGTGCTAATTTAATCATTAAATTGAAAAACATATGAATCTAAAACCATTAGGAGATCGTGTGATCATCAAAGTTTTACCAAAACAAGAAACTACTAAGTCTGGTATTATTTTACCAGAGTCAGTTACTAAAGAAAATCGCCTTGAAGGAGAAATTGTCTCACTGGGTCAAGGTGAAAAAATCAAGGCTTTAAATTTAAATGTTGGCCAAAAAGTTATTTGCGCTGAATATGGTGGTACAGAAATAAAAGTAGATGGACAAGAATATAAAATTTTGAATCACGAAGATTTATTAGCTGTCGCTACATAAATCAGTTCGCAAGTTGACAAGTTATCAAGTGTATTAGATAACTTGTGACTTGTAAACTTTTTTAACTTTTAAACTATAAAAAATATGGCAAAACAAATTCTCTTTAATGAAGAGGCTCGCAGCAAGATGCGCGCTGGTGTCGATAAGCTCGCTAATTCTGTCAAAGTAACTTTGGGTCCAAAAGGCCGTAACGTCGTCTTGGACAAAGGTTATGGTGCACCAACTATTACTAAAGACGGTGTGACAGTAGCTAAAGACATTGAGCTTGAAGATAAGTTTGAAAATATTGGTGCCGAGATTGTCAAAGAAGTAGCCTCAAAAACCGCTGATGTCGCTGGTGATGGTACTACGACCGCCACTGTTTTAGCGCAAAGTATTATCGCTGAAGGTTTAAAAAACGTCACCGCTGGTGCTAATCCTTTGGCTTTAAAACGCGGGATTGATTTAGCAGTTGATGCTGTTGTTAAAGCTATGGAAGCTGTGGGTAAAAATGGCGTGATCACCGTCGAAGAAAATCAAAGTTTTGGTGTCGATAAAGAAGTGGTTGAAGGTATGCAGTTTGATAAAGGCTACGCCTCACACTATATGGTGACAGATAGTGAAAAAATGCAAGCCGTTTATGAAGAGCCAAGTATTTTGATCACTGATCAAAAAGTTTCAAATTTACAAGATCTTTTGCCTTTACTAGAGTCACTAGCAGCTTCAGGTCGTAAAGAACTAGTTATTATCGCTGACGATATTGAGGGTGATGCACTAGCCACTCTAGTGGTCAATAAATTAAGAGGTGCATTTTCTACTTTGGCTATCAAAGCTCCTGGTTTTGGTGATCGCAAAAAAGAAATGTTGACTGATATAGCTATTTTGACTGGCGCCAAAGTTATTTCTGAAGAAATTGGCTTAAAATTAGCTAATGCTAGTGTAGAAATGTTAGGCTCTGCTCGTAAAGTAGTAGCTACTAAAGAAAATACGACGATAGTTGATGGCAAAGGCGACGAGGCACAAATCAAAGACAGAATAAAACAAATTGAGCAAGCTTTGAAAAATGCAGACTCAGATTTTGATAAAGATAAATTGCAAGAGCGTTTAGCTAAACTTTCTGGCGGTGTAGCTGTCATCAAAGTAGGGGCTGCTACCGAAACAGAAATGAAAGAAAAGAAAGATCGCATTGAAGATGCGCTGGCTGCTACCAAAGCCGCGGTTGAAGAAGGGGTGATTGTTGGTGGAGGCGTGGCCTATTTACGTTCTTTATCTGTTATTGATGATTTGAAATTAGAAGGTGAAGAAAAGCTAGGTGCAGAGATTTTGAAAAAAGCCTTACTTGCTCCACTAGCACAAATCGCTGCTAACGCCGGAAAAGATGGTGGCGTGATTGTGGCTGAAGTTTTGGCGCAAAAAGACAATGTTGGTTATAATGCTAAAGATGATAAAATTGAAGATTTAGTCAAAGCTGGTATTGTGGATCCAACCAAAGTGGCACGCGCCGCTTTGCAAAACGCCGCTTCAGCCGCTGGTATGTTTTTGATGACCGAAGCTGTTATTACTGATCTTCCCAAAGCAGACAAAGAAGAAGGCCGTGGCATGCCAGGCATGGGCGGTATGGGTGGCATGATGTAAAAAATATAATAAAATGACCTCGAAGGTTTAAAAACCTTCGAGGTCATTTTTGTTGGCATAAATACGATAAATATTGTATAATACAGTCATCTATGAAGCATGATAATAAAAATAAAATCAATTTTGATCAAGTCGAAGAATTAGATTGGCAAGCTAATGAAAATTATCCTTGGGAATACGAAGTCAAGGATGAAGTTTGGTTAGCTGATTTGTCTAAAATTGCTAAACCTCAAAAAATAAAAAAAACTTTAGTAAAGCCAGAGATCAAAGTTTCAGTCAGTGAGCAAATTATTTCTGATCCGCAAAATATAGATGAAAAAGCAGCCGAAGAAAAAATCACGGTCGTCGATACAGAACTAAAATTTACGCCTGATCAAGAAAGTGAAATATTTGAGCCAGCTGAAACTGTAGTTTCGGCTATTAGCGATCAATGGTTTGAAGAGCAGAAACAGACCGCCCAGAGGGCGACCGCCTCGCGGGCGGAAAAAGTTAGTTTTGATTGGTCAGATAATTTTTCTTGGGTTTTTGCGAGCTTAGTTTTATTTGTTTTTGTCTTAGCTGGTGAAATTGCCTTGCATTTTGTTAGTCAACATTGGTATTGGTCAGCGACTTACTTATTATTATCTCTATGGCTTTGGCGCATAGCAGTTTTAGTTGGCTGGTTTTATTTAGGCGCTAGACGTTGGTTTTTGGCGACTGAACAAATTATGATTACCGCTGTCCTGGGTCAATTAGTCGCAGTTTTTGCTTCTGGCATTTATCGTATTTTTGTCATTCACAGTTTATGGACTTGGCTAAGTCTAGTAGTGGAGCCGATTTGGATGTTACTTATTATCGCTGTCGCTGGCAGTTTATTTGTCAAAATAATTAATAAATAAATTTTAGAAGTAATATTTCTTCCGCCTACGGCGGAAGAATAATGCAAGGTTAAAAGAAATTATATGAGTTTAGAAAAAAATCAGCGTGATATTGATAGCAATCGTTTTGTAGCGGCACTGTCATATATTTGGATTTTATGTTTGGTGCCTTTATTTTTAAAGCGCCGTTCACATTTTGCTCAATTTCATGCCAAACAAGGTTTGCTATTATTTGTGATTGAAATCATTGGTTGGATTATTTTTTGGATCCCAATTATTGGCTGGGCTTTATTTATCATGGTGATTCTTTATTCAGTTCTGGGAGCACAGAAAGCTATGGCTGGTGAATATTGGGTGATGCCGATTTTAGGCAAATATGTGAGTAAACTAGATTTATAAATTTTTAATATTAAAATTAAAAGATTTTTATGCAAGCCAAGAAAAATAAGTTTATTTTGTGGTTCAAAGACACTACTATCAAAGATATCCCTAGAGTAGGTGGTAAGAATGCTTCGTTAGGAGAAATGTATAGTAAGTTAACCAGTAAGGGAGTGGATGTGCCGAATGGTTTTTCGGTGACAGCGGCTGCTTATAATTATTTTTTAAAAACCGCCGGTATCAAAGATGATATCGAGAGAATTTTAGTAGATTTAGATACTAATAGTATTAAAAATTTATCGGAACGTGGGGCAAAAGTAAGAGCCACTATTTTGAATGCTAAATTTCCTGAAGATTTAAAGAAAGCAATTTTAGAAGCCTATCATCAACTTTCTAAACAATATAAAACTAATTTTACAGATGTGGCTATTCGCTCTTCAGCCACCGCTGAAGATTTGCCCGATGCTTCTTTTGCTGGACAACAAGAGTCGTATTTACATATCAAAGGTGACGCCCAAGTTTTAGAAGCTTGTAAAAAATGTGTAGCGTCTTTATTTACTGATCGGGCTATTTCTTATCGAGTGGATAAAAAATTTAGTCATTTTGATATTCAGCTTTCGATCACTGTCCAAAAAATGGTCAGATCAGATAAGGCCTGCTCTGGTGTGATGTTTTCTATCGATACTGAGTCAGGTTTTCGCCAAGCAGTTTTGATCAATGCTGCTTATGGCTTGGGCGACTATATTGTGCAAGGCGTAGTGACGCCAGACGAGTATTATGTTTTTAAAACAAATTTAAAACCAGGTTTAGTCCCGATTATTAGTAAAAATCTTGGCGCTAAACTAAAAAAATTAGTTTATAATACAGAAAGTTCTGGTCCAAATATCAAAGGCATGGCGACTACTCCAGAAGAGCGTGGTCAATACGTTCTGACTGATCAAGAAATTTTAAAATTAGCCAGATGGGCGGTACAGATCGAAGCGCACTATAAAAAACCCATGGACATGGAGTGGGCTAAAGATGGCGTTACAGGCAAATTATTTATCGTCCAAGCTAGACCAGAAACTGTCCGTAGTCGTGATAATGCTAATATTTTGGAAGAGTATATTTTGCAAGGCAAAGGTAAATTATTATCCACCGGTGCTTCAGTTGGAGCAAAAATCGGTAAAGGTAAAGTACATGTGATTGAAAATGTGGCTAATATCGGACAGTTTTTACAGGGTGAAGTATTAGTGACCGAGATGACTGACCCAGACTGGGAGCCGATCATGAAAAAAGCTTCAGCTATTGTCACCAACTCTGGTGGTCGTACTTGTCATGCAGCTATTATTTCTCGTGAGCTCGGCATCCCTTGTGTCGTCGGCACCAAAGATGGCACTAAGACTATTAAGAACGGTATCAGCGCAACTGTCAGTTGCGCTGAAGGCGAAAAAGGACATGTCTATGAAGGCCTGTTAGTTTTTAAAATCAAAAAAACTGACTTGAAGAAAATACCAAAGCCAAAAACCAAGATCATGATGAATATTGGTAATCCGGAAATGGCTATGGCGCAAAGTTTTATCCCAAATGAAGGTGTGGGCTTGGCGCGTGAAGAATTTGTGATTTCAAATTATATTCGCATTCATCCTTTAGCACTATTAAATTTTAATAAACTAAAAGATGAAAAATTAAAAAAACAAATTGCCAGTCTTACTACTACACACGAGAATAAAGCACAATTTTTTGTGGATAAATTAGCCGAAGGTATAGCGCGCATTGCCGCTGCTTTTTACCCTAAAGATGTGATCGTCAGATTGTCAGATTTTAAATCAAATGAATATGCCGGTTTAATCGGTGGCAAAGGCTTTGAGCCCATTGAATCAAACCCGATGATTGGCTGGCGTGGAGCAAGCCGCTACTATGATCCAAACTACATTGCTGCTTTTAAACTAGAGTGCAGAGCTTTAGTCAAAGTGCGCAAAGTCATGGGTTTGACTAATGTCAAAGTGATGATTCCTTTTTGTCGCACCGTAGAGGAAGCTAAAAAAGTTTTGGCCATCATGAGAGATTTTGGCTTAGAACGAGGTAAAGATAATTTAGAAGTTTATGTAATGTGTGAGATTCCTTCTAATGTTATTTTAGCTGACGATTTTTCTAAAATTTTTGATGGCTTTTCTATCGGCTCCAATGACTTGACCCAGCTTACTTTAGGAGTAGATAGAGATAGTGAATTAGTTTCACATGTTTATGATGAAAAAAATATGGCGGTTAAAACTTTGATTGCAGAAGTGATTAAGAAGGCCAAAAAGAATAAACGGAAGATCGGCATTTGTGGTCAAGCACCATCTGACTTTCCAGATTTTGCCCAGTTTTTAGTTGAGCAGGGTATAGATTCCATTTCTTTAAATCCGGATACCGTCATTAAGACTATGATCGCTATCAATGAAACAGAAAAGAAATTAAAACGTAAAAAGAAATAGACATTGACTAAACTCTTTTTTAGTGATTTAATAATATTTGTCACTCTATTGCTAGCAACTTTCCTAAGGTAGGAAAGTGCCTTATACACAATCAGAGAGGTTCCTTATGTCGGCAACTATTCGTGCATCTCTGCGCCATCATTTTCAACGGCGCCTGCATCCGAGTATTCAGCAAAACGGTGAGATCTTCACGGTGAAGATCGAGGTGGATCGTCTGCGTCTTCCCAAGCAGAGCGTGGCCGAAGCGCAACACAAACACAAGTGTTGCATCTTCGATAGCACTCACCTGACCATGGAAGGCACACACGAGGATCTTTCTGCGTGCATCGTTTTTCTCGCTGAAAACGAAGAGAATCCCTTGAGGCAAGCCGGTGCTCGTGATGGACGTGGCAGGGTGCCGAAGTCCGCTGTGCTTCGTTAAGCACAACAAGTACATTCTCGCCCCCAGTCGCAATCGCGGCCGGGGGCTTTTCATTTTGTTGACTGAAAATCTTTTTTCTGCCAAAATGAATATTTGCTGAACCTTTTCATTGTGTGTGCAAAAACAAAAGGGAGCCTGACATGTCTTCACCCGATGCCTGCGAAAGCTTGCGGCAAGCTATCGTCAAAAAACTTGGCCACAGGGGGGCAAAGATTTTCTTTGGCGTTAGTTTGACCACCGTAGGCAAGCAAGATGCTTTTAGCTTGCGTATACCTAGACAATCTTTGCGCTTAGTAGAAAGTGATATAGCCAAAATACCCAAGGAAGCCGGCATGGTCATTGGCCATGGTAGCCGTGATAATTTACGTATCGCCGGTACTATCAGTGGCATCTTGGCGGCCGTGGATTTTTTACTGGAGCATGGTCATTTGCTCTTGCTACCAGCTACAGAGCCGAAGCCACGTGTTCAGAAAAAGCACGATCCTAAGCAGTTGAAAGCTCTCTAGCACATCACGCCCCTGGCTGCATCCGCGGTCAGGGGTTTTTTACTGGATTGACTTTTTAGCGATAAAAAATTATAATTCAGCTCGTTATGGAGAGGTCGCATAGTGGTCTAGTGCGCTTGCTTGGAAAGCAAGTAGGGTGTCAAAGCCCTCGCAGGTTCGACTCCTGTCCTCTCCGCCAGCTCTTGACTTTTTCTTTTTTTTATTTTAGTGTATAATACATTCGTTAAAAATTAATTAACTAATACAAGCGATCTTTTATGAAGTAGCTTAAGTAGATAAAAAGAAATGGAACAAACTAACACTTGTAATTTCGGTGAACATTTGACTATCGATGGTTATCAAGGTAGCGAAGAAAAATTAAATAACCAAGCTTTAGTTCTAAATTGTTTGAACGAATTACCCAGCTTACTTGGTATGCACCATTTAGCTGCGCCGGAGGTTTATTTTGCCAAAGGCAATGATTTAAAAGACCCTGGGGGTTGGAGTGGCTTCGTGGTGATCGAAGAAAGCCACATTAGTATTCACACTTTTCCAGCCAAGCATTTTGTGAGCATCGATGCTTACACTTGTCGTAATGGCATGGATTGTGATTTCATTGTTAACTACTTTAAAAAAGTCTTTGACTTAAAAGAAGTGGAAACTAATTTTATTAAACGCGGTACGCATTTTCCGCTATAAAATAAAGACAAATTAAAACACCCCCCCAAGGGGGTGTTTTAATTTTGTAAATTTTGCTATGATATAATTAAATTTCACATTATTTCTTCAGGCGAGCCCCGCCGAAGGCGGGGCTTTACTAAAGTTTATGATATTGAAAAAAATAAAAATATGGACATAATATATTCTTTAAAGAAAAATATTTGGGCAGTGATTTTATTGAGCATTGCCTTATCTTTTTGGTGGCCAAGTTTTGGCTTATTTTTACAGCCAAGCGCCATCTATCTTTTGATGCTTTTAATGCTGTTTTCCGTGCTAGATATGAGCTACAGAAAAGTATTCAAAGAGCTAAAGCATGATTTTAGCAAAATAATTTTGAGTTTACTTATCGTTCATTTAGCCGGACCATTGATTATTTTATTTTTTAAACCCTGGCTAGAGCCTAGTTTATTTTTAGGCTTGATTTTAGCGACTGCTATCAATGCGGGTATTAGTATTGTTTTTCTAGCTAAACTATACGGTGGTTCATCTAGCCAAAGCTTAGTGATAGCCGCTTTATCACAAATCTTAAGCCCGATCATCGTGCCGACAGTAGTCTTTATTTTTGCTAGTACTACTTTGCACATCGATCCCATGAGCATGGCTTTGACGATTGCTAAATTAGTTTTATTACCGATTGCTTTATCGATGTTAGTGCGACGCAGTAGTTTTTATCACGGCTTAGTCAAAATATCTTCCAGTGTTAATATTATTTTATTATTTTTATTAATCACCGCTATTATCGCGCCATTAAGACTATTGATTTTAAGTAACTTACAGCAAGCTGGCTGGCTAGCTTTATTAGTTGCTTTAGTATTAGTAGTAGATTTTTCTTTAGGATTTTTCTTGGGTAAAAACAGAAGCGAGCAAGTGACTTTTGGTATTTCAGCTAGCTATAAAAACTTTGTGCTAGCTAATGTCTTAGCTATGACTTTATTTGGGCCTTTAGTCGCACTTCCAGCTGCTATCTATGCAGTTTTAAGTAATTTGTTTTTAATTCCTTTACAATTTTTGTGTTGCCCTACCAGCCGCGAAGCGGGCAAAAAATAATATGACCAATAAAGAATTAGATTTTTTAGTAAAATTAAAGCAAAAAAAGTATCGTCAAAGCGAAAACTTTTTTGTGGTAGAAAATCCAAAAGTTATTTTAGAGGAAAAAAATAATCCAAATTTAAGACAAGTTTATGTGACGGATAATTTTTTAAGCTCACAGGACAATAGCTTGCCCTTTAAATATCAAGTAATTTCTGAAAAAGAATTAAAGCAAGTGACAAATTCCGTCACGCCTCAAGGTATGCTAGCAGTTTTTAAGCTTCCGCAAGTCAAAGAGTTTGATTTTAAAGCTAAGGCTATTTTTATTTTAGATAATCTGCAAGATCCAGGAAATTTAGGCACGATTATCCGTACCGCTGATTGGTTTGGCTTTAAAGATTTATTTTTAGGAAAAAACTGTGTAGAAATATTTAATCCTAAAGTCGTTTCAGCTTCAATGGGATCTTTGTTTCATTTAAATTTTTATGCTAACTTAGACTTAGTAGATTTATTAAAAGATTTAAAGAAAAATAAATATCATGTTTTAGCGACTGACTTGCAAGGCAAAGAAAAATTTATTTTAGATACCGCTAAAAAAATGGCGGTCATTGTCGGTAATGAAGCTCAAGGAGTCAGTGAGGAGCTGAAAAATGAAGCCGATCAATTAATCAAATTACGTAGCTTTGGTCAAGCAGAATCTCTCAATGTCGCAGTGGCTACGGCTATTTTAATGCACGAATTTCACCCCGTTAGATAAATATTAAAAACAAATTTATGTTATTATTATCTAACGGGGTTAAACGATAATTTTATGTCAGAAAAAATTCCAGAAAATTTAGCACCAAATAAGCCCAGAGAAATACATCATGACGAAGAAACGCCATTTAAAACTTGCTCTTGGTGTGATGAAGAAAATGGCGTTCTACATACAGGTAATGTTAGCCATGGTATGTGTCCAGCACATGCTGCTAAAGAAATAGAAGAGATGACTCGCGAGGCCAATCAGTAAATTGACTAAAAGAGCTAATTAAATTAAGATAGCCTTAATGAACTTAAGCGAAGAAATCAAGGCTAGATTAGATATTGTGGAGGTGATTTCTGGCTACATTGCCTTAAATCCCACTGGAGACAATTATCGTGCTCGTTGTCCATTTCATAACGAAAAAACAGCGAGTTTTATGGTATCCAAGTCAAAGCAGATCTGGCACTGTTTTGGTTGTAATAAAGGCGGCGATTTGATTAAATTTGTCGAAGATTATGAAGGCTTGAGCTTTATCGAAGCCGCTAAAATTTTGGCTAGCAAAGCGAATATTAAGTTAGAGAATTTACCAGCTCATCATAGCTCAACTAAAGACTATAGTATATTGTATCAAATCAATGAACAAGCAGCGCAATTTTATGTAGAGAAATTGCAGGAGAAAAATCCAGTTACTGAAAAAGTTTTAGCCTATTTAGCAAAAAGAAAAATTAGTTTGGATAGTCAAGTGAAATGGTCTTTAGGATTATCCGGTGAAACTTGGGATGAGCTATATTTATTTTTACAAAGTAAGGGATTTCGCGATCAAGATATTTTTCAAGCAGGCCTAAGTTTACAAAAAAAATCAGGGCAAGGTTTTGTGGATCGTTTTCGTAAACGCTTGATGTTTCCTTTATTAGACGCACAAGGAAAAGTAGTTGGCTTTACTTCTCGGACATTAAATAAAATTGCTTACGAAGAAGATGATTTTGGTGGCAAATATATCAACAGTCCACAAAGTCCGATTTATGATAAAAGCAAAATTTTATACGCTTTCGATAAAGCTAAAGAAGAAATCAGACGTCAGAAATATATTATTGTCGTGGAGGGAAATATGGATGTCATCGCTGCCCATCAGGCGGGCACTATAAATTGCGTAGCCGTGTCAGGCACAGCGCTGACCGAGCAGCATTTGCATTTGATGAAACGCTATACTGATAATTTGATTTTATCTTTTGACGGTGACAATGCTGGCTCCAACGCTGCTTTACGTACCATCACTTTAGCTTGGGGCTTTGAGTTTAATACTAAGATTTTAGTATTGCCAGCTGGCTCTGATCCAGCCGATGTAGTAAAAGTTGATCCAAAAGCATGGTTAAGCTTAGTACAAAAGTCAGTGGTAGCGATGGATTTTTATCTAAACAAAGTTTTAGCCGGCGTGGACTTGAATCGCGCTGATCATAAAAAAATTGCCGTAGCTAAACTTTTGCCTTTGATAAAATCTTTAAAAAGTAAAATTGAGCAATCACATTATTTGAAAATTTTAGCTGATCGTTTAAATTTGCCTTTAGAGATTTTACAGACTGATTTTTCTCATAGCAAAATAGCTGTCGAGGAAAGAGCTATGTCAAATAATACAACTGTAAATGCTAAAATAGTTAATAAAACCTTATCTTTAAGTGAGCAAGTTTTAGCTTTAGCTTTTGCCTATGATAAATATTGGCAAAAACTGATTTCTGATTTAGAGCCAGAGGCTTTGGCCGAGGAGTGGCAAGATCTTTACAAAAATGCTATTATTTATTATACTAAGCAACGATCTTTAAGTTTATTTCTAGATAATGGTGATTTGTCAGCCATACAAAGACAAGAGTTTATTCGTTTGACCATGTCAGCTAGTAAAGACTTTGTAGATTGGCAGACTAAAGAAGTAGACGATCATTGGTTCTCTTTGATTAGCAATTTGAAAAAACAGCATTTAATCAGTACAAGACAAAATTTATTTAGCAATTTGCGTCAAGTAGAGCTCCAGCAAGATAGCCTGGCTAGCGACCAAATTATCCATCAAATTAATTTATTAAATAAAGAGATAGATAAATTATTATAAATTTCATGCCAAACAAAAAAACTGTCTCCGCCAGAGGCGGAAAAACTGACAGAGTAAAATTGAATAAAGGCAAAACATCGGCTTCTACCAAGAGTAGGGGGCGTAAAAGTTTAAGCATTAAGCTTAAAGTCAAAGATGCTAAAAAGCATCCAATGAGCATGAAAAAGTCCAAGTCTACTAGTCAGCTAAAAAAAAGCGCAAAAGCAGACAAAAAAAAGATTAGTTTCAAACATACTAAAGCTTTAATCAAGGCGCCAAAGGCTTCTTTGGATTTTAACTTGGTAGAAAATTTATTAAACAAAGGACGCATGCGTGGCTTCTTGACTGAAGATGAGCTCTTGCGCATTTTTTGTGATCTAGAAGACTATGTCGATAAATTTGAAGAGTTTATCGATCACCTAGAAGACTTAGCCGTCACCATAGTCCCAAGTGAAGGTGGCATTTTAGATCGTTCAAATCAAACACCAGGTGCTTTGTCCAAAGCTGGTGTGCAAAACGACGAAAAGCGTGGTGATTTGACGGATATTGCGGCTGACTCTATTCAGATGTATTTACGCGAGATCGGCAAAGTTTCTTTATTAAACTCGGAAGAAGAGGTAATGTATGCCAAGCGCAAAGAAAAAGGTGATTTAGAAGCTAAGAAAAGATTAGTAGAAGCTAACTTGCGTTTGGTAGTTTCTATCGCTAAAAAATTTACTGGACGTTCTTTATCTTTACTGGACTTAATCCAAGAAGGCAATATTGGTTTATTTAGAGCGGTTGAAAAGTTTGATTATCGTAAAGGCTATAAGTTTTCTACTTATGCTACTTGGTGGATCAGACAGGCGATTACTCGCGCGCTCGCTGATCAGTCCAGAACTATTCGTATCCCAGTGCACATGGTCGAAACTATCAATCGTTTTAATCAAATCGAAAGACGCTTAGTCCAAGATTTGGGTCGTGACCCATTGCCAGAAGAAATAGCCGCCGAAATGGGTGAAGACATTGATAAAGTGAGACAGATTATCAAAATCTCTCAAGAAACAGTTTCGCTAGAAGCCTCTGTCGGCGATGATGATGAAGATAGCACCTTGGGAGACTTTATCGAAGATGAAAAAACTATTACGCCAGACAGAGTCGCGGCTTTAAGACTTTTGTCTGATCATGTCAAAGCTATTATTTCTGACTTAACGCCTCGCGAACAAAAGATTTTAGAAATGCGTTTTGGTTTAGCTGATGGGGTAGCTCATACTTTAGAGGAAGTTGGTCAAGAGTTCGGTGTCACTCGTGAGCGTATTCGTCAGATCGAAGCCAAAGCTTTGGAGAAAATCCAAAAGCATGAGCAAATGAGAAAATTACAAGATTACTGATAGAGAGAAAAGGCCTCGCCAAAGCGAGGTCTTTTTGTTATAATCACCCCAGGATAAACCTGGGGCAAAATTTTATGTTTCTCACTAGTCACACAGCTGCCGCTATTTTGATCGCTACTAAAATACAAAATCCATATTTGGGTTTTCTTTTAGGTTTATTATCACATTTTATTTTAGACATGATCCCTCACGGCAGAGAGTCAGAGTTATTTGATAAGAGAGCGGATCATCGACAGAGATTGATTAGATTAGCGCAATTAGGCATCATAGATGTATTTTTTGCCGGGTGTTTACTAGTCTCTAGTTTATATTTTTTAAAACCGGTGGATAATATAGTATTTTTTTCTACAGTTTTTGGTGCTATGTTACCAGATTTTCTTTTTTATATCACAGATTTTTTACAAATCAAATTTTTGTTTTGGTTTTCAAAATTTCATCATTACATCCATGACTTTTTGCATATCAAATATGCTATGAAATATGGTTTTTTATTGCAAGCTATTTTTGTAGTTTTATGTCTTTATTTAGTTTTTAATTAAAATGCTAAAAATTCTTAAATTAAAAAACTATCAATTTTTTGGCCTGTTAGTTTTTTTAGGCTTATTATTTTTTTCCGCCAGAGGCGGACCCGCCTCTGGCAGGGGCTGGTATTTTTTGTCTGATGATTGGCATTGGTTGTATTTAGCCAAAAACAGAGTTTGGTCTTGGGATATTTTCATGACAAATTATGAAGGTCTACAAGTTGGTGGCTCATATAATCCCTTGAGTTTTTTAGTCTTTAAAATATTTTATAACTTATTTCATTTAAAAGCTGGATTTTATCATCTTGTTAGTATCTTAGTTCACAGTCTTAATGCTTATCTAGTTTTTATTTTGGTGAACAAAATTTTTGTTCAAGATGAAACTAAAAAATATTTAGCTTATTCTACAGCTATTTTATTTTTGCTTTGGCCGACGCAAACAGAGATCGTCAATTGGTTGGCAGCTTGGCCACATTTATGGGCCAGTACTTTTTATTTATTAAGCTTTATTTATTATTTAAACTATCGCCAAAAAGATAAAGCTAAATTTTTAGGTTTATCGCTTTTGTTTTTTATTATTAGCCTAGGTTTCAAAGAAAATGCTTTGAGTTTGCCGATCCTTATTTTTTTATGGGAAGCTTATTTATTTTCTAAAAAAGCAGTAAAAAATTGGTCATGGGCTTTTAGTGCTTATTTATTGTTATTAGCAGCATTTTTATTTTTACGCCAGCTTATTACCGGAGCTTTATTTGGTTATTATGGCCAAAGCCAGCTAGATACTTCGTTGTTGGCTTATTTTGCTAATCTACTAGCTTTCTTAAGTTCGCAATTTACTTTTGGGGTGGTTAATATTTGGTTTTATAAATTTTATTATCATTATTTAGACTTACTTTTTATTTTTGGCGCTAGCTTTTTGAGCTTATATTTTTTCTTTACTTGGTATTATAAAAAATGGCAGCAGTTTACTTTAGTAGTTTCTGGAATGATAGTTTTATTACCGATGTTGCCATTGGGTTTGCACCATTTGAATTTTGCTGGTGAGAGGTATATGTATTTATCTTCAGCTTTTATAATTGTGTGGTTTCTAGTTTTGATATCAGAGAGTGGTTTGTCAGCCAAAAAAATGAGCTATTTATGCATTATTTTGAGTGTAGTTATTTTATTTCCTTTAGAGATTAAAAATAATATTTGGCAGCAAGCCAATACTTTAAGTCGGCGGATTATTTCTAGCTACCAAGATTTAAAATTAGCCCCTGATGTAAAATTAATTTCTGTTGGCTTGCCAGATAATTTAAGTGGCGCTGAAGTTTTTCGTAATAATTTACAGCAAGCTTTAGAGCTTAGCTATCCAAACTACAAGGGTGAAATCAAAACTTTACCTGCCTATTTATTTTTGAATACCAAAAATAAAAATGATCATTTATTAAAATGGCGTCAAGATGCTTTGGGTTGGTTTGTTGAAAGTGTAGACGGACAATTTGTAGTGACTGGTCAGACTTCGATTATTAAAGACAATGTGTATTTTGAATTGTGGAATTATAATTATCAAAACTATACAGCGAATTTAATGCGTCTGATGCCCGCAGAGGAGCTAAAACAGCAATTATTAAGAGGCGAAGTAAAATGGTTGACTTTTGATAGGGGTAGATTAATTGTTTATTAGTTATTTGGGGTTGACTTTTTAGATTGTTTGTTGTAAAATCATCCTTGTTTATTGTATTTATTTTAGGCCGAAGTGGTGAAATTGGTAGACACGCACGACTCAAAATCGTGTGACGCGAGTCATGTGGGTTCGAGTCCCACCTTCGGTACCAGAAGGCAGGGTAGCTCAGTTGGTTAGAGCGTAGGACTCATAAGCCTGAGGTCGTGGGTTCGATCCCCACCCCTGCTACCATTCGACTACGTTCTGCTTTGCAGAACTTCGCTCATGGTCTTCGACCGCTTTTGTTTACATAACAAATAAGTCGAATGTCCTGAGCGCAGCCGAAGGGCATTTACTTTTACGGGCCATTAGCTCAGTTGGCTAGAGCGCTTCCATGGCATGGAAGAGGTCAAGGGTTCAAGTCCCTTATGGTCCACCATTCGACTCGCTTTGCTCGCTCATGGTCTTCGACCAAAGTTGTTATAGCGAGGAGAGTGCTCTGAACGTAGTTGAAGGGCAGACATCTAAAAAAGCTTGTCAAAGCGACATAGATTGTCTATACTGTGTTTAAGCTTATTTTTATATCGTGAGATACCTGCCTGCCGGCAGGCAGGGAGCAGTTGAGCGATAGCTTTCTAAAGAGTTAAGGTTTATTATTTTTTACGCATCGCGGGATAGAGCAGTTGGCAGCTCGCCAGGCCCATAACCTGGAGGTCGTCGGTTCGAGTCCGACTCCCGCTACCATTCGACTCATCGAGCTTCGCTCAATTCGCTCATGGTCTTTGACCAATAAATGAGTTTGTAATTTTTATTTTTAGTAAAGTCGAATGGTACCCCGAGTGTAATCGAGGGGTACCATTAGCCTATTCCGGGATAGCTCAGTGGTAGAGCAGTTGACTGTTAATCAATTGGTCGTGGGTTCGAATCCCCCTCCCGGAGCCAATTAAAAAATGGCAGCCCAAGGGCTGGCGTTTTTTAATATAAATGAATTATGCTGTACTCTTTATATAAGTCAAAGTAAATATATAATAAAAAAATAGAGCAAAGAGCTCTATTTTTTGAAACTTCTATTGAACAATCAAATTACCCACCATACCCATTTCTCTGTGTTTGCCGACAGAACAATAGTATTCAAAAGTTCCTGTTTTGTCAGCTACAAATTCGATCGTTTCTTTAGCACCGTCTGCTAATTGTTTAGTACGAGCGTTAAATTCATCGATAACCAGATCGTGAAAACCACCACTGTTAGTCAAATTGATACGCACAGTGTCACCTTGATTGACTGTTATTTCTTTGGTTGAGAGGCTAAAGTTACTGCCACTGATTTCAAATTCTTTGATTTCTGTTTGAACATTTTGTTCCTCATTATTGATTATTTCTTCATTTTGTACTATTGGTTTTGGAGCTTTATTATTGTTTAGCCAATAATAGCCACCGATTAAGACCACTAGCACTATAACTAATATGATAAATTTCTTCATAAATTTTTTAATTTAAAACGTTTTTAATTAGTTTTTATATTATAATAGATAATTCTTAACTAATCAAGATGATTCGTGTTATACTATAAATAGTAAATAAATTTATGTTAGCCATTCAAAAAGAATTAAAAAAATATTCTAGTTCTAAAAAAGTAGAAATTCTACAAAGATTTTTTAAAACAAATACAGGAGAGTATGGAGAAGGAGATAAATTTATCGGCATTGTGGTGCCAGATATCCGCAAAGTCGTTAAACAAAATACAGCCTTATCTTTAAATGAAATAGTTATTTTATTACATTCACCAGTTCACGAAGAGCGTTTATGCGCTTTATTGATTTTAGTTACTCAATATAAAGTAGGGGATATAAAAAAGAAGAAACAAATTTTTCAGGTTTATTTAAAAAATACTAAATATATTAATAATTGGGATTTAGTTGATCTGACAGCACCAAATATCGTCGGTGCTTATTTGCGTGACAAGCCAAAAGATATTTTATCTAAATTAGCCAAGAGTAAAAATCTCTGGCAAAAGCGAATTGCAATTTTAGCAACTTTCGATGATATTTATCATAAAAAATCTGAAGAGACTTTGAAAATCGCAAAAATTTTATTGCACGACAAGCATGATTTGATTCATAAAGCAGTCGGCTGGATGCTTAGAGAAGTGGGGAAGCGAGTAGATGAAAAAGTTTTGCTAAAATTTTTAGATGAGCATTATAAAACTATGCCGAGAACCATGTTAAGATACGCGATCGAAAGACTATCAGAACCAAAACGTTTGGCTTATCTACGCGGCAAAATTTAGCTTGCTAAAAATTTAGATAAAAATTATAATATAAGTAGTTATTATCTTTTTAAAAAGAGAGGGGGTGAGAATATGAAGGGATTTCATATGTTAGCTTGGACTTTATTAATAATCGGTGGTTTAAACTGGTTATTGGTTGGTTTATTTGCTTGGGATATAGGCAATTTATTTGGTGGTCAAGCAAATATTATTTCTAGAGTAATTTATATTTTGGTTGGTTTATCAGCTTTAGTAGAATTATTCACCCACAAAGGATCTTGTAAGCAATGTGACAATAAAATGTAGTTTATATAGAATTATTTTAAAACCCTCCGCTTCGCGGGGGGTTTTTATAATATGCATAAAGAGTTTTTGTTTCCCCGCCGAAGGCGGGGAAATGAATGATGAGTGTATTTTTTATTCAGCTGCTCCACCCATCACTCGGATTGGGCCGCCACCGTTGTCTTGATTTTGCGCTTGATCAATGATGTCTTTAGCAAGGGGTATAACCACACTAGTTTTGTATGGATTGTCTGAATTTTGTGGATTTAAAATCGGGAAGACTAAAGCAGGTACTAATAATTCATCGTTAATATTATTTTTGTATTGCCAAGTGCGGACATATTGGAGCTTTGGGGTGCCGACTGGAATCTCTACGATTTTAGTATCAGTTTCTTGATAGTTATAATAAGGATAAATACTGCCGTTTCGTAAGAGTTTTAAAATTTTTTCTTTATCGGTTTCCATTTTATAGTTTGAGCTTTGGTAGTTTTGGGTATTTAAATTATAAAGGGAGCTAACTTTATTAAATTCTAAATTGACATTTAGTTGTAAGCCTTGTTTATTACCCCAATCATCATATATTTGTTTGCCGTCAAGTAAGAGTGGATAAATCACTGAAACACTATTAGAAACTGGATAGATGCTAGATACAGCAGTATCTTCTGCCTTAGCCATCGGTAGCATGAGGTTGTAGTTATTTTTCTGGACTTCTGGCTGGCCATAAAGTTTAGCATCGATGTCGTGTTCGGCTAAAAAATTATCAGTTAAAGCAATGATAGCATCGTCAGCTGGGATATCAGTATTTTTGAATTCGCGAGGAGCATAGTTTGTATCGTACCATTTTGCCCAGTTTTCACTCAAAGAAATACTACCTTCAAAAAGATTAATATAAAGTGAATAGCCAAATTTTTTGTCTTGAACAATATTAAAATTATTCAATCCAGCATCAGCAAAGCTATTTAAATTTAATAAGCCTAGATTAAAGTTACCAAAATTATTTTTCGCATTTTCGCCCCCGCCTTGACTTGGCGAGGCAGGTTTGATTCTTTTTAAAACAGCTAATTCTTCATCGTTTAAACTAAATTCATCACCTTGATAAACATATTGATAATAAGTTGGTTGATAGATCAGCATACTGTCTGGGGCGATCATTTTGCCATCAACAGCCCCACCAGCATTAGTGGCATTAGGCATAGCCACAGCCACGCCATTTCTTTGGCTATTACTTTCGGTTAGATTTTGATCGCCACTGACCGCTTGGTAAGTTAAAGAGCCAAAAGCTTCAGCGGCTACTTTTTTGATGTTTAAACTCAAACCATTTTGATCTAGGGGATTATTATTATTGTCTGTTGGTTGATTAGTGTTTGGTTTTTGCCAAGTCATCACAGCATAAACTATGATCAAAACTAGCACCAAAGTAGCCAGAAGATAACGTGTATTTTTCATATATTTTTTTTCATGACCTCGAAGGTCACCTCGCAGGTGACCTTCGAGGTCGTTTGGTTCATTTTTTAACTTTGGTTTATTCCCTGATCCCCGCGTATGCGGGGAAAGCGGGGGATGAACTACTACTTATTATATTATAGTTTGGCTAAAAAGCCAATAAAAAAGCAAGGGGTGGTTTTTTTATCAGCTATTTGTTAAACTAATCAATAGTTAAGCACCTAAATTCCGGGGCTATGCTTAAAAATTTACAAATCAAAGTATCCGGTCGAGTGCAAGGTGTTGGTTTTAGATATTTTGCGAAGTGCCAAGCAGAAAAATTAAACATCAAGGGCTTTGTCCAAAATCAGACAGATGATTCGGTTTATTTAGAAGTCGAACAAGAGTCAGCGGTTTTAGACAAATTTATCGCTTGGTGTAAAAATGGTTCTCCTTGGTCAAAGGTAAAAAGTATCGATGTGAAAGTTGGTGAGGTGAAAAATCACAGCCAATTCATCATCGAAGTCTAAAATCAATGTTTTGGAAAATTTGATCCTTAAGTCGTAGGGTTTGTTTTAGCGCCTCAATAATTTTTTAAAAAATATCATAAATAATTTAATCTATAAACAAACTATGAAATTAGAAAATAAAATCGCCCTTATTACTGGGTCAAGTCGCGGTATTGGTAGAGCTACTGCTTTATTATTTGCTAAAGAGGGTGCTAAGGTTGTGGTTAATTATATCAAAAATGAAACAGCTGCTAAGCAGGTGGTGGAAGAAATAAAGAAAAATGGTGGCGAAGCTATTGCTATGCAAGCTGATGTTTCAGAGGAAAACCAAGTCAAACAAATGGTTGAAAAAGTTATTGAACGATTTGGTAAAATTGACATCTTAGTCAATAATGCTGGTATTGTTTTTGATGTACCTTTTAAAGAACGAACAGTAGATCAGTGGAGACAGACTTTAAATGTGAATTTAATCGGGACTTTTTTATGTTCTAAATATATTTCTGAGCTTATGTTAAAAAATAATTATGGCAGAATTGTAAATATTTCATCTACCAATGGTATCGATAGTTTAAATCCAGAGTCTATAGATTATGATACTTCAAAAGCTGGAGTGATTAGTTTAACAAAAAATTTAGCTACTGAATTAGCGCCAGTTATTCGTGTCAACTCGGTTGCTCCTGGCTGGGTAGATACAGATATAAACAAAGATCTGCCAAAAGATTTTGTTAAAAGTGAAACGGACAAAATTTTGCTTGGTAGATTTGCTAGACCCGAAGAAATAGCAAAAGCTGTTTTATTTCTAGTATCTGACGACGTTAGTTTTATTACCGGAGTCACTCTTATTGTTGATGGCGGCTACTTAAGTAAGTAACTAACAGTCTATTTATACCCCGCCCCGCGACGCGGGGCGGGAGGGGAACTTAAAATAAATATAAAAAACATGAAGACGAATCGTCGAATAAAGGTAGATAAAATTATTATGTTTTTATGGCCAATCATAGCTGCTATTGTTTCATTGGTCATACAAGCAAATTTTTTTATTTCCATGCTATTATTTTTAGCTTTACCAGCTTTATATTTATCTTATAGAAATAAAAAAATGGTTAAGAAAATGTTACTTTTTTCTTTGCCAGCTTTACTGATTGTCATTGTGATTGATTACATTTGTGAAATTACCGGCACTTGGCTAGTGATGAACTCAATTTTTGATTACCGAATACTTGGTTTTGTTACCATTGATATAATCATTTGGTTTTTTATTTATACTTATTTAATCATTGCTTATTATGAATACTTTTTAGAGCATAAATTTAAAGATGTGCTTTATAAACCAAGATTAAAATATTTATATTTATATTTTTTATCTGTTTTAGTTACATTTTTTGTAGTTTTTTTTACAAATAAAGCGTGGTTACATATTAGATATTTTTATTTATTATTTGGAACTGTGATGGCTATTATACCAATCACTTTAGTATTTAATAAATTTCCTAACATTATTACAAAATTTGTAAAAACTGGTGTTTACTTTTTTTATTTAGCCATTATATATGAATTGACCGCTATTACTTTAAATCAATGGATGTTTCCCGGCAAAGATTTTATCGGCATTGTTACTTTATTTAACATTTCTTTCCCTTTTGAGGAATTATTTTTTTGGATGTTGCTCGGAGCAATGTCAATTTTATCTTATTATGAATTTTTTGATGACGATAAAAAATAATTTAATATAATATATGCCAAATTTAAAAATAATCTCTTGGAACGTCAACGGTATCAGGGCAGTGGTCAAAAAAGGTTTTGTGCAATTTTTAAAAAAATATCAGCCAGATATTTTGTGCGTGCAAGAAATAAAGATTTCTGAAACAGCCCGTGCCAAAGAGGTTTTTGATTTTGCTGGTTACCAAGAATTTTGGCATCCGGCTATCAGACCTGGTTATAGTGGCACAGCTTGTCTTGTGAAAGATAATTTGAAAGTAGAAAGGTTAAGCGATTTAGCTTGGGATGACGAAGGTCGGATTTTGATTTTAGACATCGGCAAATATTATTTAGCCAATATTTATTTTCCTAATGCTAACCATGAATTATCTCGCTTAGATTTTAAAATAAAATTTAGTGATAAATTATTAGCGCACTTAAAAAAACTAGAAACAAAAAAACCAGTAATTGTCACTGGAGATTTAAATGTCGCGCATAATGAAATAGATTTGGCTCGTCCTAAAGATAATATTGGTAATCCCGGCTTTACTCAAGAAGAAAGAGACTGGATGAATAAATTTTTAAATTCAGGTTTCAAAGATACTTTTCGTGAGCTACATCCACAAACTGTCAAATATTCTTGGTGGTCTTATCGAGCGGGTGCAAGAGAAAGAAATGTTGGTTGGCGCATAGATTATTTTTGTGTATCTCAAAATATTTTAAAAAATATTGAACAAGCAGTAATTTTACCAGAAGTCTTGGGTTCTGATCACTGCCCAGTCGGCGTCTCACTAAAGATATAAGAGGCCCATTCGACTTCGCTCAGGGCGGCCTTTATTTTTGAAAGATGTAGGCCGGATAATAGTTACGAGCGTTCCATAAAGCCCAGCCCGCTGTTGTTGTGGCGGTCTCTGTGGCTTCAATTTGGGCGTTTATTTTTGTTTGGTCATAAGTGGCTCCGAGGTCAAAAGCCTGTAGCCACGGCCGAATTTTGCCTCTAGAGATCGGATAAACAAAATCAAAATATTTTACCGCTTCCGTCAGACGCTGGCCAATACTCAAATCATATTCATCATCAGTGTGATCCATCACTAGGCCAAACATATCGACAGAGATCGGTATTTTTTCTGCTAAATTTTCTGCTAAAAATTTATAAAATTCTGACATCACTTGCACACGTGTTTTATTTTCCGGCATGGCGTAGTTTAGATTGGCCATGTTGCCATCACTCGGATAGCGCATGTAGTCAAAATTAATTTCATCAAAACCTAAACTAATTAATTCTTCGGATATTTTTAGATTATATTCCCAAACCTCTTGCTTAGCCGGATTGAGCCAAGCTAAATTTTTGTGATCTTGCCAGATATCGCCTTGGAGATTTTTAAAAGCTAAATCTGGTCGAGCATGAGCAAGGACTGGATCTTGAAAAACAGTTTGTCTAGCTATCACATATATCCCTGCTTCATGAAAATCAGCTAAAACTTGAGCTACATCTTTTAAGCTATTTTTAGTAGCTTTTATTTTTTTTACTTCTGCTACTTGGCTAGCATACAAAATATAGCCAGAGTAATCCTTGACATCGATGACCACAGAATTGATACGACTATTTTTCATAGCCGTGATAATATTTGCTCTATATTTTTCGGAGCCAGCTGAATTAGCCGTCAAATAAATCGCTCGGACATAATCAGGTTTTATTTTTTTTACTGCTGCTTTTTTATTTATTGTCAAAGTAGTCGGATTTTCTATGGATGTTTCTGGTTTGTTTTGTAAAAAAATAAAACAGCCGATAAAAACCATACTTAAAGTTAAAGCAAAAATTATGTTCTTATGATTATCTAGCATTAGCTAAAGTATAGCACCAAGGCTTTTGACTTGTCTAAAAGGCATTTTTTATTTATTATTATAGATACTATATGAAAAATCCAAAATATCTAGTTTTTATCCTAATCTTAGCCATAATGGCTTTTTTTGCTGGCAAAGTCTTACTTTTTGCTAATAGTGAAGAAAGTGCTAGGCAAGCAGCTGTCAAAGTTTCACCTGATAATGAGGTGGTTGTTAATATTGAGTCGGGCATGACTTTTTCTGATATTACAGAAGCCGCTGGTGTCTCAAGCTCCACCCAAGAATTATTAGCCGCTACTAAAGATGTCTATGATCTAGCTCGGATCAAAGCTGGCAAAAGTATTTTATTTTATTTTGATAAGCAGACTGGTGATTTTCACAAAATGATTTATCAGACAAATTCAGAAACCGAATTGATTTTAAATAAAGTCAGTGATATTTGGCAGGCGGAATTAAAAACGATTGATTATGAGGTGAGGATAAAAATAGCCTCTGGGACTATCACTTCTTCTTTTTATCAGTCAGCGCTTGATCAGCATATTGACGAACGCGCTATTATCGAGTTAGCTGATGTCTTTGCTTGGACAGTAGATTTTGGTATGGGCATTCGGGAAGGCGATACTTATAAGTTTATTTATGAAGAGCGTTATCGTGATGGAGAGTATGTCATACCAGGAAAAATTTTGGCCGCGGTTTTTAATAATGATGGTCAGGAAAAAGAAGGCTATTATTTTAAAGAAGGGGTAGATGCTGATGGTAGCGAGATAGACGGCTATTATAATTTCACCGGTGAATCTTTACAGAAAATGTTTTTGAAAAATCCGGTTAACTTTCGTTACATTAGTTCTGGCTTTACGACAGGCCGTAGATATGTCGAAGCCTTTAATGTCGCTACCGGACATCGGGCAATCGATTATGCCGCCGCTATCGGTACGCCGATTAGGGCAATTGGTGACGGTGTGGTGACAAATGCCGGCTGGAGTAGAGCTGGTTATGGTAATTTGACTTCTATTAGACATAATAGTACTTACTCTAGTAATTATGCTCACCAGTCAAAAATTTATGTCAAAGTTGGCACCAAAGTAAAACAAGGTGATGTGATTGGTGCGGTTGGTTCCACTGGTTTTTCGACTGGCCCGCATTTGCATTTTGAAATCGTACAAAATGGTACTAAAATAAATCCCTTGACTTTAGACATGCCTTCAGAAAAAAATCTTAGCAAAGATAAAATAGCAGAATTTTTGGAGAGTATTAAAGATTGGCAAAAACAATTACATGAATAAACCAGAACAAGTAGTTAGTCGTCGCATGTGGACTTTGTCTTATCGTTTAAAAGGCCTGAGTTTTGCTATCGTGGCTGTTATTATTTTTTCGCAATTTTATTTAGACTATTATTCAAAATTTCTTTTTATCACAGCAGGCATTGCTGGTTATTTAGTTGGTTGGCTATGGGGGACTTGGACTTATCAAAAAAAATAGTCTCCGAGATAAACTCGGGGCAAGTTTTGGTTTGTTTATTTTGCCAAAATTCGCTATAATAAGCCTTGTATGGGACGAGTAATAGCGATCGTCAATCAAAAAGGTGGAGTGGGCAAAACCACGACCACTGTTAATTTAGCTGCTTATTTAGCTGAGGCTGGTAAGCGTGTTTTAGTGATAGATATTGACCCCCAGGGCAATGCTTCATCTGGTTTTGGCTTTGACACCAAGATTTTAACCCAAGGCCTTTATGAAGTCTTATTAGAGCCCCAGACCACTGTCCAGCAAGTCGTCAAGGCTCATAGTGATAATCTACACCTTTTACCTTCCACACCAGACTTGGCTGGTGCGGCCATTGATCTAGTCGGCCAACATAATAGAGAGTTTCGTTTGCGAGAAAATTTAAGAGAGGTGATCGATCTCTATGATTTTATTTTGATCGATAATCCGCCGTCTTTAGGCTTGCTGACTATCAATGGCTTAGTGGCCGCTAACAGTTTTGACTATGCATGACTCCAGAAATAAATTATCGCAAGCAGTTTTTGAAGAAATTTATCGTCACTTTCCGCATAAAATTTTTCGCTCGGTTATCCCGCGCAATGTCAAACTAGCCGAAGCACCGTCTTTTGGAAAAACTATCAGAGACTATGATCAGGGCTCACCAGGCGCTAGAGCTTATCGTCGTTTATCACAAGAAATCATCATTAGTTAAAAATACAAACAAATATGTCAAGTTTAGGCAGAGGTTTGGGGTCATTGATCCCTAATAAAAAAATAAGCTACGCAGAAGATGTAAATACGGCAGCAGCTCAAGATCAAGATAAAATAAGTGGTGAAAGAATTCAATACATTGATGTTAATTTGATCAAAACGAAAGCGTCGTCTACGCGCCGCGAAATTATTAAATATGTCTGAAGTGCCAGTGATAGTCCGCTTGGCTTCTGATAAAGATAAGCTAGAATTATCCATCATTGAAAACGTCCAGCGTCATAATCTCAATCCCTTAGAGGAAGCCGAGAGCTATCGTCGGCTAGAAGAGGAGTTTGGTCTGACTCGTGAGCAAATTTCTGAACAGGTAGGACGCAGTGCCGCCACAGTAGCTCAATATTTACGTATTTTAAAATTACCGATTGTGATCCAAGAAGCTTTACGAGACAACCAAATCACTTTTTCTCATGCCAAAGCCATCGTCGGCTATCCCAGTAAACTGGAGCAGATAAAAATCTTTAAAAAGATTTTAGACAGCAATCTTAGCGTCCATCAGCTAGAAGATCTTGGTAAAAAGAAGGCTGATAAAATAAAAGAAGAAGCCGCCAAAGATCCGATCCTTACTTCTTGGGAAGATAGACTAAGCCGTAATCTAGGAGCTAAAGTGAAGATCATGAAACATGCTGATAAAGGCTCAATCAAAATAGACTTTTTCTCGCATGAAGAATTAAGAAATATTTTAGAGAAATTAAGTTAGTAACTTTTTATAAAATACCCCTGCGGGGGTATTTTATTTTATCTAATATTAGACTAAATATAGTCTTTATTGCATAAAATACTTGACAATACTATGAATATATGATATATTGCACAGTTCCTTAACCACCAAGAATTTTATTTGGAGGACAAACAAGATGTTGACGGTTGAGAACGCTCAAATCATCCTTGACCAGCTCGTGAATGATTTGGCACAGATGCGTAACCCTGGTCATCTAGTTCACGCCAGTGAAGCTCTTCGATGGGCATTTTGTGGGTGCAGGATTCGGAGAGAATTCCTGGAGGTACTGCAACATCGCGTCAAAATTGTTAGCTGGGGGTCTGTCAGAGTCGAAGAGTTGCCAGTTTTAGATGCACTTTTGCCTGCAAAGGGTCCAGGTGTTTATCTGAACTTGGTCAGCCTTGATAGCAATTGTCAGATCAAGTTTCATTTCGGTCCCTATGACACGCCCGTTCGTTTCATCAAGGATTAAAATTCCTGGTCGCTAAACCCATGTAATGGGAACGAGAGTCTGACCCGCTCTCTTTTTTTATTCTAAAAAATAAGATAACAAAAACAACCCGACGGGTAACCCGTCGGGTTGATCAAGTTTTTTGTTTTATTTTGGCCAAAAAATCGACCTCGAAGGTCGATTTCACCTGCGAGGTGGTTATTAGTTTAAGACAAACAAAACCCCCGGCGGATGCCGGGGGTTTTAAAAAAATAATGAATTTTTTATTTAGTAATTTTAAATGTTAGAATGATATTTTTCACTTCTTTTTCTAGCGCTCTTCTCATCGTATTAAATTCACTAGGAACATCAAGCATGCCAGTCGTATAAGCAAAAACATATTGATCGTTCTCACCTAGATAACTTGTGTAGCCACCCCCAGCAGCTTTTTTGTCCTCCCAAGCACTTTTGGTTAAGACTTCTATACTAAATACATCGTTTTGGTAGCTTAGTGGTAAACCAAAAAGAATAGAGGTGTAGCTTGTATTATTGTTTTTTGTAACATAGCCTCTCCACGTCTCGGGGAAAGTTAAAGTAAAGCCATATTTTGTGTTAGTATACACCAGACTATTATTTTCAGTTTCTTCATGATTATTTTCCACAGTAGTATTTAATTGTGTATTTTGGTTGGCTTGTATTTGTTGTAGCTGAGTGATTTGATTTTGTAATACTGTGATTTGTTCTTGTAATGATTTAGTCGTATCTTTCGAGCCAGAATTTTGCCAAGTATAAACTATACTACCGATAGCTAGCACGGCGATGACAATCATTAAAACTACCATCCAGGGCGGGGTTGCATTTTTTATAGGCTCATTATTTTGAGCGTTTGAATCTTGCATCATTTTTATTATTTTTTAATTTTTTTAAACTTAATAACATTATATCACAAACTTTGAAAAAATACTCTTGCGGCGATATTTTTATTTTCTCAACTGGTTTCTTATTTTATCTTTAGCGGCGGTAGTAATGACGATATTAAGCCAATCAGGATTTGGCTTTTTTCTATTTTTGTCTATCAAAATTTCTACTACATCACCAGATTTTAAAGCGTGATTGAGAGAGACCATTTGTTCGTTGATTTTCGCACCGACACATTTGTTGCCGATATCAGTATGGATATGAAAAGCAAAGTCTAGTGGAGTAGCATTTTCTGGTAATTCAATCACATCGCCCTTAGGGGTAAAGACAAAGATACGATTTAAAAATAAATCATTTTTAACGTGTTTGATAAACTCGACATTGTCAGTGATGCTTTTTTGGATTTCTAATAAATGTTTGACCCAAGTGGGTGGATTTTTTTTACTATCAATGTTTTTTAATTCTTTATAGCGACTATGAGCCGCGATACCAAACTCCGCTTCTTCATCCATGGCTTGGCTACGGATTTGGATCTCGGCGATTTTACCAAACTCGGTAAAGACCGAAGTATGCAGTGAGCGATAGCCATTTGGTTTTGGTTGGGCGATATAGTCTTTGACGCGGCCTTTTAAAGGCGTCCAACGCTTGTGGATGATGCCTAAGACACTATAACAATCGATCACATCAGGGACGATGATACGCAGGGCAATCAAGTCATAGACCTTATTTAAATCTTTTCCTTTGTGTAAAAGTTTTTGGTAAATACTAAAAAGACTTTTTACTCGTCCTTTGATTTGTAAATAATGAATATTATTTTTGACTAAATCTTTTTGGGCCAAGTGTTGGATTTTGTCGATATATTTTGTTTCGGTTTTCAAGCGATCTTTGACGAGATTTGAAACCCAAAGATATTCACTCGGATAGATATAGGGAAAAGCTAAATCTTCTAGACGAGTTTTGATTTCAAACATGCCTAAGCGATTGGCAATCGGTGCATAAATTTCTAAAGTTTCTTGAGCTATACGCAAACGTTTTTCTTCTCTGACGCCTTCTAGAGTTTGCATGTTATGCAAACGATCAGCTAGCTTAATGATGATGATGCGTAAGTCTTTGGACATTGCCAAAAACATTTTGCGTAAATTTTCGGCATATCTTTCTAAACCACGATATTTTAAAGTACCAAGCTTGGTGACGCCAGCTACTAGTTCAGCGACTTCTTTGCCAAAATTATTTTTGACATCATCGAGGCTAAAGTCGGTGTCTTCTGGCACGTCATGTAATAAGCCGGCTGTGATCGAGGGGATATCCATCTTCATCTGGGCTAGATTGTAAGCCGTAGCTAGACAGTGATAAATATAGTCTTCGCCGGTGCGTCTTTTTTGGCCACGATGCGCTTCAGAGGCAAAATGAAAAGCTTTGATGACAGTATTAATGTCTTCATCTTGATAGTCGGTGATTAATATTTTCTTTAATTTTGTGTTAATATCATGCCTTAACGGTTCTTTGTCAACATTTCAACGAGGAGACACAAGTTGGTAATCGCAACAGAGTTGGACACGATTTGGGACTTGATTGGGGAATTGGATGCCAAACTTCGTGCGTTCTGTGACGTACATGGCTGGCATTTCCCCGAGCATCAAAAGGAGACTCACATGACCGCAGCAGCAGCCGTACAACATCGGACACAGGGATGGCTTGTTGGCTACAAGGGTCGGGGGGTTCGTCTGATGACTGGACCCAACGCACATAACTTGTGCCATGTTTTTTCTCCTGGCTCTGGTGCTGAGCCGACTTTTGCCGGCTATGCCATGCTTCACGAATTGCATTCCGTGTATGATGAGCTGGATATGCCCATCGAGGCCATCAGCGTCTAGCGTTCAACTTCGTTGAAATACAAAAGCCGCCCCGAGAAATTGGAGAGCGGCTTTTAATTTTATCTTTTAATTTTATATTGTCACCCCAAGCCCTGAGCTTGTCGAAGGGTCTCGGGGTTATTCTTCGGCGTCTTTAGTGAATTCACAAGATTCACATTTTATTTTGTCTTTAGCGGCAAATAATAATAGTTGTTGGCATTGCGGACAAAGCTCACCAGTTGGCTTAGTCCAGACAGCGTGTTCGCACTTTGGATATTGATCACAGCTATAAAAAGCTTTGCCACGTTTACTTTTTTTCTCTACCATTTGTCCTTTTTTACACTTAGGACAGTTGACGCCAAGTTCTTTTTGGATCGCTTTAGTACTTTTACACTCTGGGTAGTTTGAGCACGCTAAAAATTTTCCAAAGCGTCCGTGTTTTAAAATCATGGCACTGCCACACTTTTCACATTTTTCTTCTATTACTTCTGGCTCTTCTGGTTTGCCATCATCGCCAAGTGGTTTAGTATTTTTACATTCTGGATAATTAGTACAAGCTAAAAATTTGCCAAAGCGTCCCAGCTTGATCACCATCGGGCTATTACATTTATCACAAACTTCATCGGTGGCTGTTTCGGTTAATTCTTTTTTGTCTAAATCTTGATCTTTTTCTTTTAGGTTTTTCATAAAAGGTTCATAAAAAGCTTTAATAATAGGTTGCCAGGCTTTTTTGCCATCAGCAATTTTATCTAAATCATTTTCCATTTCCGCGGTAAAATTGTAGTCAACGATATCAGCAAAATTTTCTACTAACAATTTATTTACTACTTTAGCGATTTCCGTTGGTGCTAAACGTTTTTCTATTTTCTCCACATATTTGCGCAAGACTAAGGTAGCTATAGTTGGTGCATAAGTAGATGGTCGGCCAATGCCGAGTTTTTCCATATCTTTGACCAGGCCAGCTTCAGAATATCTAGCTGGTGGTGTAGTAAAGTGTTGGACAGAGTCGAGGTTTTTTAGCTTGATGATATCATTGACCTCTAGAGCTGGTAGCTCTTCATCATCAGAATTATTTTGATAAATGATTTGCCAGCCAGCAAAAATAGTTATGGAGCCAGTGGCACGTAAAGTCCACTTAGTTTTTTCGGCTTTTATTTCCACGCAAGTTACTTCGGTTTTAGCATCAGTCATTTGCGAGGCCAAGGCTCTTTGCCAGATCAGTTGATAAAGCTTGAATTGTTTGCTATCTAAAAAGTCTTTGATTTTTTCTGGAGCATTATTGGCTTCAGTTGGACGGATAGCCTCATGAGCTTCTTGAGCAAGTTTGGCTTTTTTCTTAAAGACACGACCGCCGTTTTCTGCATACTTTTCACCTAAGTTTTGTTTGATGTAGTCGATGGCTTCAGCGACAAAATCTTCTGACAAATTTTTAGAGTCAGTACGCATGTAAGTGATCAAACCAGTGCTACCATGCTCTCCTATATCTATACCTTCATAGAGCTGTTGAGCGAGCATCATAGTTTGTTTGGCAGAGTAGCCAAAGCGACGATTAGCTTCTTGTTGTAAAGTTGAGGTAGTAAAAGGAGCTGGTGGAGTTTTTAGATTTTCTTTGGCTTCGATGTTCACTACTTTTAAAGTACTTGGTGTGATTTCTTCGACGGCAATTTTAGCCGCTGCTTCATCGAGGTCAAACTTTTGTAAAGTCTGATCATCTTTTTTCCACAAACTTATTTTAAAATCATTATTGTCTTTATGGGCTTCACCCTCGACGCTCCAGTATTCTTGACTGACAAAATTATCGCGTTCTTGTTCACGCTCAACTATCAGACGCAAGGCGACTGATTGTACGCGACCAGCAGACAAACCTTTAGCCACTTTTTTCCATAAAAGCGGAGAAAGCTTGTAGCCCACTAAACGATCTAAAACACGACGCGCTTGTTGAGCATCGACTAAATTTAAATCTAATTCTCGAGGATGCTCAATGGCTTTTAAAATCGCTTTTTTAGTAATTTCATGAAAAGCAATTCTTTTAGCCTTGTCTTTGGGAGTTTTTAACAGATGTAATAAATGCCAGCTGATCGCTTCACCTTCACGGTCCTCATCAGTCGCAAAATATACTAGGTTAGATTTTTTGGCTAAATCTTGTAGCTCTTTGACGCGTTTTTTAGCTTTAGCCGGTACGACATAACTTGGCTCAAAATTATGCTCGACATCAACGCCAAGTTTGCTGCTAGGTAAGTCACGGACATGACCAAAACTAGACTCGACTTTATAGTCTTTGCCTAAAAAGCCCTTGATAGTCTTGGCTTTGGTTGGTGACTCGACGATGATTAAATCTTGCATATTTTTAGTTTATAGCTTATTCAGTGTCGAACTATACAATAAAAAGCCTGAGTTGACAAGAGTCTAGGGTTTTAGCTTGTTTTCTTTTAAAGCTTGATCACTGCTAGTTACTAATTTTTTGACCCAATCTAACATACTTTTTTTCTTGCTTGGGCTAATATTAGTGAAATTTTCTGAAACATTATATAGCTCAGACTTGTTGCTGCCTTCTATTAAGACATCTTCATTGAGATAATAAACGTTATCTAAACATTTATTTAAAACTTGATTACTATAATTTGGAGAAAATAAACTTGTGCCCATAAAATTAGCCGGCATATTAGCTTCACTTTGATTTAGTAAATGCCAAATAGTCGGGGCAATGTCTATTTGCGAAGCAAGATTTTGAAGGACCGCTTTATCTTTTTTTGGAGTGACGATGACAAAAGGCATGAGATTATAATTTTCAAAGCCTTTGAAGTCTTCAGTGAAGAAATTATAAAAACGGTGATCATTGTAAATCACTATCAAAGTATTATCTAACATGTTTAAGTCAGACATTTTTTTGAAAGTAGTTCTCAAGGCATCGTCAGTGGTTTTTAAAAAGCCTAAATAATTCTCAATTGTTTCTTGATCCTCGTAAAGAAATTTTTTGCTATTTAATAAATCTACGTATTCAGTATTGAGTTGATTATGCCAAGGTGTAATTTTCAAATTATTTTTGGCTAGATTATAGTCTATTAATTCCTGATTGTGTGGACTATGAGTAGTAAAGCTTAAGACATAGGCAAAAAATGGTTTGGTACTTTTAGCTAAGACGTCTAAAGAGTGAGTGAAGACATATTCATCATCTTCTTTCTGACGAAAATAAGGCGTCAGGTAAATATTATCAAAAGACCATTTAGGCAATAAGATATCACGGCTATAAAAGTTTGGTAAATCAGAATGAAAATAATAAGTTTCGTAGCCAATATTTTTTACTAAGCTTGACAGGCAGTTATAATCATTTTTTAGACCCGTATTATTAATGGTGTTTTCTGAAGCTGGCCAAAAGCTACACAAAGACAAAAATTCGGCATTGATAGTCTGACAGCTATCAGAGTGAAAATTAGTCACCGAGATATTATCTTTGATCAAGGATTTTAAAAAGGGCATTGGTGAGGGATCGTTGTTTATCGCCCAATCACTAACTGATTCGAGCTGGATCACTAGCACATTAGTTTTGGCTGAAATACTTGGTAGAGTATTTATTTTTTTAGTGGAGTTGGCAATATCCGGTAAAATCGTCTGATAAATATATTTTGTTTTAGCTAGGCTATCGTCTGGTACAGCGTATTGTTTTTCATAAATAGTATTGTTAGTTGCTAGCTCAACAGGTGCGGGGCTAATTTGGTCGACGCGACTTTTTAAAAATGGCCTAAAGATTTGTTCATAAAAGTCTCCCAAAAAACCAATGTCACTGATTTTCTGGCTAGTTTTCCACCAGTTGTCTTTAGGGTTTTGTTGTAAATAGGTGACAAAATTAAAAACACTAAAGTTAATAAAAATGAAAAATAAGATAGCGATTCCAGCTTTTTTTAGCGGGTGTAAATTTTTATTGATAAAAATATTTAGTTTAGTATCTTGAAAAAATAAACTCGCAATTTTTTCTTTTTTAATGATGCGTAAATAGATAGCAGAGGTCAAGATTAAGCTAAGCAAAAATAATAAACTAGCCAGATAAAGATAGACAGGCACCAGATGATAAAAATCTTTAAAGATATAGACCATTCCGGAGTTGACGGACCCGAGCTGGTTGAGGCTGATATTGATAAAATTACCAAAAACTTGAAAGTAAGCAAAATTAATCAAGCCAAAAAATAGCATGACAGCGACGCCAAGATGACAAAGTAAATACCACCATTTTTGATTGATGAAGTTTAATAAAGCTAGATAAGACAAATTAAACAGCGCGATAAAAGCTAGATTTAGCAGCGTAATGTTTAAGCGTAAAAAATATGAGTAGACAGCAAAGTAAATAAAAAACAAAGCAAAAAAGATCAGACTAAAAAGAAGATTGTATTTACTATTTTTGGGCACTATTTTGTTTTTAATTTTTGTGTTATTTGTTCTTCGTCTATCCAATGCTCACGTAAGCTACCAGCCAAAAAGAATGAACCAGTAACGACTACTAAATCTTTTGGCTTGGCGTTTTTCAAGGCTGACTCCAGTGCAAGTTGCGAGTCATGCCAGACACTGATCTTAATTGTAGTCAATATTTCACATTGCGTAAACAGGGTTTTCAAAGAAGCGCTTTTTCTAAAGGGATTATCAAAGCGTGTTAAGTATAAAAAATCTACTTGGGGTAAAAGTTTTTTTAAAGCTGGTAAATAATGTTTGTCTTCAGCGGCGCCAAAAATCAAATGTAGTTTTTGATACTTTTGGGTTTTGATAAATTCAATCAAGTTATTTAATTTGTCTACATTGTGGGCGCCGTCCAAAATAACTCGTGGATTAGTCTGGATGATTTCTTGGCGGCAGATTAAGTGAAAATTATTAATGACTTCTTGAGGATTTTTCGGCTGGATGTTTAAAACTTCCAAAATATTTAAAACTAAGTTGAGATTAGTTTTTTGTTTAGGCGTGCTAAAATATTGTCCGCCCTTAATATTTTGGGCTAAATTTTTTAAGGCTATAAATTTAGCTCTTTTTTTAGCACAAGTTTTTTTGAAAATATTTACTAATTTTTGGTCAGTTTCGCTCGTTAAAAAATAAGAGCTTTTTTTTATGACGCCAGCCTTATCAGTGGCAATATCTTTTTTGGTTGGTCCTAATATTTCGGTGTGATCTAGACCGATATTAGTGATCGCTGACACCACTGGTGCCGGGATGACATTGGTTGCATCGTGCCTGCCACCAAGACCAGCTTCTAAAATCATCCAGTCACATTTTTCTCGCACAGCATATAAGAGTGCAATGGTAGTGCAAAGCTCAAAATAAGACGGTACGTCAGTTTTATGTAAAGTGACATATTTGTCTAGTGCTGGTTTTATTTGTTGATTTAAAATGTCATGCAGTATTTTTGGGTCGATTAAGTGATGATTGACGCGAAACTTTTCTATCGTCGTGGTGGCAAAAGGTGAAGTATAAGATCCGACTTTGAAACCAGCATCAATAAGCATGTTCTGCAACAGATTGACCGTCGAGCCTTTACCGGCCGTGCCAGTGACATGGATAAATTTTAATTTTTTTTCTGGATTAGCGACTAAGTCTAAGAATTTTTGTAAACGAATAATAAAAATCTTACGGCTTTTTGGGCCCAGTAAATAATTTTTTCTTTTGATGTTAGCTAGGCCTTCTAGCCAGGCGACATCTTGGTGGTAAATATTTATTTTGCTTGCCATTGATTAAAATAGTTTAGTTGGATTAGATTTTTTAGTTCTAGCTGACTTAAGACACTGGTCAAGATAGCGAGTTTAAAATTTAATTTGGTTTGTAAATCTTCGGTGCTCAAAGCTTCGATTTGTAAAGCTTGATAAACTAAGCTTTGATTTTGGTCTAGATTGAGATTTATTTCTTGTTTTAAAGTGATCAAATCATAAGTTTTTAAAAGACTGTCAGCGTTTAATAAAATTTGGGCGCCTTGATTGATTAAATCATTTGGCCCTTCACTTAAAGTTTGATTGATATTACCCGGTAAGGCAAAAACTTCACGGCCAGCCTCTAGCGCACATTGCGCGGTGATCAGGGTGCCAGATTTTAGTGTACCGGAGATAACTAGAGTAGCTTTACTTAAGCCAGCTAAGATACGATTGCGTTGCGGAAACTGATAAATATTTGCTTTAGTCTCTGGTGGATATTCAGATAAGATCAAGCCATCGTGCTTTAAGATTTGTTGGCCAAGTTTGAAATTATTTTTTGGGTAAAAAACTGTTTTAGCAAAACCAGAGCCCAACACCGCAATTGTCTGGAGATTATTAGCCAAAGCTTGCTCGTGAGCCAGCGTGTCGATGCCGATAGCTAGGCCACTGGTGATGACTAGTGGTGTTTGGCGGCAATCAGCGATGAGTTTTTCTAGAGCATGCTGATGATAAAAGCTCAAAGTCCGTGAACCAACCACGGTCACTAAATATTCACTTTGTAATAAAGCTAGATTTCCTTGGTAAAATAAAAAGAGCGGGGGATCAAAAATCGTTTTTAATAATTTTGGATACTCTTCGTCTAAAATACACAAAGCCTTTTGGTACAGCGGAAACTCTGTCCGGATTTTTGCTTTAAAGTTTGGATCAAGTTTAGCTTTGGTTATCAAGTGGCAGATAGTCTGCGGAGGAGAGCTATAAAGCTCGCTGGGCAAAAATCCGTTTTTTAAATATTCCCAAGTCAATGCTTCTTTTAAACCAGGAACTGATTTTAAACAAAACAAATAAAATTTTTCTTTTTTCATCGCTTTTTCACGCCATAGGCGGGACCCCGCCAACGGCGGTGGCTTCTTAATTATTATTTTCTTCGTGGTTATCATAATATAATGATGAGAATTTGTAAAATCAGCTCATTTTACATCTTGTCTATTTTTTGTTAAAATATATTCACCTTAATTATTGATTTAAAATAAAATTATGCCTATTAAAAAAACAGCGGTTCGCAAAAGCGACAGCCGAGAAGAACTGATGGATTTTGATGATTTTGTTGCTCGTACACCAAAGCCAAAGAGTGCTAGCAAAGCTTGGCTGTTTATTACTTTAATATTAGTCATCATTGTTTTGGGAGCAGCTATTTTCTTTGTGCCAAAATTAAAGATGAACAAAACTGCAGAGTATCAAGCTATTTTTTTAGATAATCAGCAAGTTTACTTTGCTAAAGTCGTCAAAGAAGATGCAATGTCAGTTTATTTAGAGGACGTCTACTATATCCAAACTCAACAGCAAGTAATTCCGGCCACGGAAGAGGGAGCAGAGGACACCGTCAAAGAAGTCCCAGTTTTGGTCAAACGTGGACAAGAATTACATCAACCAAGTGGTTGGATGCAGATCAACCGGGATAAAATAGTTTCTATCGAACAGATTGGTGCTGAATCAGAGATCTTAAAAGAAATCGAGAAAGTAAAAGCGCAGAACTAAAACCCCCTTTGTCTTCGACATTTCCCCCTTCGTAAGGGGGAAAGCCTGAATAATATTTTATAAGCACTTAAGAAACCCCGCGTACGCGGGGTTTCTTTGAATTTTTATAAGCTAAGTTGCAATTAAAGCCCCAGCTGCCGCTGGGGCTTTATATCTCCAAAGTATTAAGTATAAATTAATACTTTACACTTTTTACTTTATGGTTTATAATTAGTCTGTCGTTTATTTTTTTTATTTCATGCGCAAAATAAAAACAGGTTTTTCTACCCCAAATTCTAAATTAGTCAAAATTGGCACGCTCGCTGCCATGTTTAATATTTTGCCTTCAACTATAAATTTTTATACTTCCGAGGGTTTCTTAAGAGCCGATGGTCGCACGCGTGGTGGCTATCGGCTTTATGATCCAGCTAAAGCAATGGCTACTTTGAAAAAGATCGAAAGCTTACAAAATAAAAAAAGATTTTCTTTAAAAGAAATAAAAAAATTAATATGAAGCAAAGATTAGACAAAGTTTTTTCTAAGGCCAAACCAAAGCATCGTGTTTATCAGCCACGCTTACGCAAAAAAGTAAAAAATAGCTGGTGGCAAGCTTTGTATTCGATATTTTTTTGACGTTTTGTCACCTCGAGCTTGTCGAGAGGTAAATGTTGTCAAATCATCAGTTTTTGGCTAAAATAACTCTTACCTATATTAAATGGCACTAAACAATCAAAAACATGCCTAATTTTAAAGATCAAGAACAAGAAATATTAGATTTTTGGGATAAAGATCAGACTTTTCAAAAATCAGTAGAAAAACAGGCGCCACTTGGTGACTATCTTTTTTATGATGGTCCGCCCTTTGCCACTGGTACACCGCACTATGGTCATTTAGTCGCCAATGTTATGAAAGACGTGGTACCACGTTTTTGGACCATGCATGGCTATCGGGTAGAAAGAATTTGGGGCTGGGATTGTCATGGTTTGCCAGTCGAAAACATTGTCGAAAAAGAATTAGGCTCACAAAGTAAAAAAGTAATTGAAGCCATGGGTGTAGCCAAGTTCAACGAGCTTTGTCGCTCCAAAGTTTTGAGCTATGTCGCTGACTGGGAGCGAGTCGTTAGACGTTTGGGTCGCTGGGTGGACATGAAAAATTCTTACCGCACCATGGACATCGGCTTTATGGAGTCTGTCTGGTGGGTGTTTAAATCTTTATGGGATAAAGATTTGATTTACCAAGACTATCGCTCGATGCACATCTGTCCTAGATGTGAAACTACTTTATCACAATCAGAAGTAGCGGAAGGCTACAAAGATATCAAAGACTTATCAGTCACCGCTGAGTTTGAATTAGTCGATGAACCGGGCACTTTTGTTTTGGCTTGGACTACCACGCCTTGGACTTTGTTGGCCAATGTCGCTTTGGCTGTCGGTGCAGATATTAGCTATGTAAAAATTGAAAAAAAAGATGAAGGTACAGGGGACTTAATAAGATTTATTTTAGCCAAAGAAAAAGCTGAACAAATATTTGCTGGCCAAGAATTTAAAGTTATTGAAGAGTTTAAGGGCCAAGCTTTAGTCGGCAAAAAATATAAAGCTTTGTTTGACTATTATGCTAAAGATGAGAATTTAGCAAATCATGCCAATGGTTGGCAAATAGTGACAGCTGATTTTGTCACCACTGAAGATGGTACTGGTGTCGTCCATATCGCTCCGGCTTTTGGTGAGGATGATATGAATCTTGGTCGGGAGAAAGACCTGCCTTTTGTGCAACACATTGGCATGGATGGTGTTATCAAAGAGCAAGTAGTAGATTTCGCTGGTTTGCATGTCAAACCAAAAGATGATGTGCAAGCCACTGATGTCGCCATTATTAAATATTTGGCTAATAAAAATTTATTATTTGCTAAAGAAAAATATGAACACAGCTATCCACATTGCTGGCGTTGTGACACACCCTTGATTAACTACGCTACCTCATCGTGGTTTGTTAGTGTGACTAAAATAAAAACTGATGCCTTGGCACAAGCCGAGAAAATCAACTGGACGCCGGAGCATATCAAAGCTGGTCGTTTTGGTCAGTGGCTGACTGGCGCTCGTGACTGGTCTATTTCTCGTCAAAGGTTTTGGGCTTCAGTCATGCCGATCTGGGTCTGTAGTGAGTGTGATGATAAAATAGTTTTTGGTTGCACGGCTGACTTAGAAAAAGCCAGCGGTCAAAAGGTGACGGATTTACACAAACATATTGTCGATGAAGTGACTTTCAAATGTGCGAAATGTTCAGGCACGATGAAGCGCGTGCCAGATGTTTTGGATACTTGGTTTGATTCGGGCTCGATGCCTTATGCGCAGATGCACTATCCTTATGAAAATAAAGAGAAGTTTGACCATTCTTTTCCGGCGAAATTTATCGCCGAAGGTGTCGATCAGACTAGAACTTGGTTTTATTATCTGCATATTTTGGGCACAGCTTTAAAAAATTCTCCCGCTTTTGAAAATGTCATCGTCAACGGTATAGTTTTGGCTGAAGATGGTAAAAAGATGTCAAAAAAGCTTCAGAATTATCCTGATCCAGAGCTAGTGATAGAGAAGTATGGTGCTGATGCTTTGCGTTTATATTTATTATCTTCTCCTGTCATGCTAGCGGAAAATTTATCTTTTGCCGAGAAAGATTTACAAGTAGTGTACCGTAGATTTACAGCTTTGCTACAAAACGTCTTGTCTTTTTATCAGATGTTCAAAGCAGAGGAGAAGCAAGTAGCTTTTAATCCCCTATCTTTACATAATATTTTAGACAAGTGGATAGTAGCCAAACTGGCAAATTTAAATACTGAAGTGGAGCTGGCGATGAAAGAGTATAATCTAGTCAAAGCTACGCGTCCCCTATTTGATTTTGTGGATGAACTTTCTACTTGGTACTTGAGACGTAGTCGAGAAAGATTCAAAGGCGATGACGAAGCAGACAAACAAGAAGCTTTGGGAACGCTTGCTTTTGTCTTACAAAATTTTGCTAAAATCATCGCCCCGTTTACGCCGATGACTGCCGAAATCCTTTGGCAAGAATTCCGCCCACAGGGCGGTCACCCTGTGGGTGAGCACACGTCTGTCCATCTAGAAGCTTGGCCAGAAAAACTAAACATTGCAGCGGCAGAAAATATCTTGCAAGCCATGACAGCCACGCGTGATATCGTCGAAACTGTCCATGCTTTGCGTGCGGCTGCTAACCTAAAAGTCAGACAACCATTAGCTACTTTAGAAATCACAGCCAAGCTAAGCCAAGAGTATTTAGACTTATTGGCTGACGAGCTCAATGTCGAGCAAATAGTGATAGCCAATGAAGTGACGGTAGATAATGGCTGGCTCCAGCAAGAAGTAAATAATCTCAAAATTTCTTTGGATACTAATTTAACTGATGATTTAAAGAAGAGTGGTTTCAAAAGAGAGTTTATTCGTACTATGAATAGTCTGCGTAAAGAAAAAAATTTAAGACATTCGGATAAACCAGTAGAAATATTTTTTACTAAATCAGATTATTATAAAAAATTAATAGAAGAAAATTCTAGTGAGATTATAGCCGCTACTTCAGCGAGTGGTTTAGAATTTGTTGATAATCCAGATCCAAATAAATCAAAATCATTTCCGATTGATGGTGAGCAAATTATCTTAGGTTTAAAATAATGACTTTTAAAAGCGAAGCCTTTGTTTTAAAAACTAAAGCCTTCAAAGACGCTGACCGGTTTTACTATTTATTTACTCCGCACGAAGGCATGGTGACGGCAGTCTTGAAGTCCGCGGCTAAATCAGGCTCGAAGCTGGCTGGACATTTGCCAGTCTTTGCCAAAGTGCGAGTGATGATCGGTCGGGGTAAAATAGATCACTTAGCTGGCGTAGAGCTAGTCGAAGATTTTCCTAATTTAAGAAATGACTTGAAAAATCTAGCGCTTGCCTCTTCGATTGCCGAGATTTTTTTAAACGACTTTAGCTTTGGACAAAAACAAGCCGAGTTCAAGCTATTAAATGAGGTTTTATTTTTATTAAATAACGGGACTTTAGAGTCAAGCGCTAAATTACTTTTAGTGCGCGCTTTTTTGTGGAAATTCTTAGCTTTATCGGGCTTTAGTTTACCCACTTTTTCAATTAGCAAAACTTTGCTACAATTGATAAGAGAGATCTTAAAACAGCCCTTGGTGGAAGTTTTAAATTTTTCTTTATCTAAAGAATTAAATAAAGAATGGCTTCAAGCTTCACAGGTGTATTACCAAGAAGTTTATGATAGGCCTTCACAAGCATTAAAATTATTTGTTTATGGTTAAAACACAAAAAAAAGATTTAGACTCTGCTCAAGTAGCACCACGCCGAAAAAGCTCTTATCAAGCCCCAGAACTAAAATCTGGACGTAAAAAAGAAGTACCGCATGAATATCGTAGTTTTAAAAAAGCTCCGAAAACTCATGGTTTTTTGATTTTCTTTTTGTTTTTATTGTTTGCCTCGGCGCTGGCAGGATTTTTTTATTGGAATAGTCGTTTTAGTCAAACAGAGACAAAGAGCTTGACTATGCAGGTGGCAGCTCCGGAAAAAATAGTTTCTGGTGATGAAGTCACTTATAAAATAGAGTATAAAAATTCAGATAAAGTGGCTTTGACACAAATGAAGCTAAGCGTTTATTGGCCAGCTGGTTTTTATTTTGACTCCAGTTCTGTGCCACCAACTAATGACAATGCTAAAGAATGGCTATTGAGTGATTTGGGTTCTGGTCAAAGTGGTAGCTTAGAAATCAAAGGCCAACTAGTGGGCTCCAAAGATGAAAATCTAGAAGCTATTTTTACCCTTGATTATCAGCCAGCTAATTTTAGTTCAGACTTTTCTATCACCACTAAAACTAATACTCTGATCACCGAAAATAAATTAGAATTAAAAATTGAAGCTGTCGATAAGACTTTGATCAATACTGAACAAGAAATCAAAGTTATTTACAAAAATCTTTCCCCAGAAAAATTAGAAGATTTATCTTTGGATATTTTATTTCCTGATGACTGGAAAAATACTGAAATAGATCCGACTTGGGAGGGTGAATTTTTAGCGACCTCTTTAGAGCCAGCTGAAGAAAAAACTATCACCATCACGGGAAATTTTGGTGCGGACACCAAGCCAGAGCAAATGCTAGTAGTAGAAATCGGTAAAAAACAAGACGATAAATTACGTCGTTTGGCCCGCGCTGAAAAGAAAATCGCTATTGTCAGCCCACAGTTTGAAACTAGTCTAAAAATCAATGGCAACAGTGGTGACGTGCAAGCTAATTGGGGCGATGAATTAAAATATCAATTAGAAGTCAAAAATACTAGCCCGAGCGAAATCAATGATGCGCAAGTTACGATGGACTTGAGTGGCGCGGTTTTAGACTGGGATTCGATGGAAACTAGCGCTCAAGTGAATGAGCAAACTTTGACTTGGAATAAAGAGCAAGATGAAAGTATCGCTACTTGGCCAAGTCAAGAAACTAAGACTTTCACTTGGAAGGTCAAAGTAAGTAAAGATCAAGTGACCGAAAGAACCATTGATCATGCTTTGACTATCAATATCGTGGGCTTGGACGCTTGGGAGCAAACAGCGACTTTATCTAAACTTTCCGTCGGCGATAATCTAACTTTTAATAATGGTGTCTATTGGGATCTAGGTGGTCGTCGTGTCGGCACTGGACTTTTACCACCACAGGTCGGTGAAGAAACTAGCTATTTAGCGGTTTGGTCTATCCCTAAAGCAGCTATTGGTTTTAATAAAGTAAAAATCAGCACGACTTTGTCAGAGCAAGTTTTCTTTGGTGGTGAAACTGATGTTTCCGTCGGTGATTTGAGCTTTGATGAAGAAACACAAGTTTTGACTTGGACTATTAGTAGCTTTGATAGTGGTGATATCCCAGCGACCGCTTCTTTTGTCCTGACATTAAAGCCAGAAGCAGCTGACAAGGGCGAGACGATGACAGTCTTAGATACAGTAGTAGCGACTGCTAAAGGCAAAGAAGAAGCTGTTGTTAATACCAAAGTGATCACGACCGCTGATGTCGTCACTAATACAACTGGCGATATCGGTACAGTGAAGTAAAAAGTACCCCCTCTGTCGCTTTCCCGGCATCCGCCGGGAAACGCGCCTTCTCCCCCTAATTTAGGGGGAGACCGAGAGGGGGTACTGAAATAAATAATATTTTTGTGTTCAAATTATTAAAACAATCTAAAAAATCTCTGGCTAGATTAGCCATACTAGACACCGCTCATGGCAAGGTGTCTAGTCCTTTTTTTATGCCGATAGCGACTAAAGCAGCTATCAAGAGTCTGACTGTGGAAGACGTGAAAAGCATGGGAGCAGAGATCATCTTATCAAATACTTATCATAACTATCTCAAACCAGGTCTAAAAATCTTACAAAAGTTTGGTGGTTTGCATGATTTTATGCAAAGTGATTTACCGATTTTGACAGATAGTGGTGGCTACCAAGTTTTTAGTTTAGCAAACTTGAGAAAAATAAAAGGTGACAATATCGAATTCCAATCTCACCTAGATGGCTCCAAACATATCTTAAATCCTAAAAAAGTCATCGATATCCAAGTGGCTTTAAATTCAGATATCATGATGGTCTTAGATGAATGCATCGGTTTGCCCGCCAAGCGTGAGGATGCAGTCAAGGCTTTAGAAAGAACTACCCGTTGGGCAGAACAAGCATTTAGCTATAAAGAAAAATTAAATAAAAAATCCGCCAAGATAAAAAAACAATTATTATTCGGCATTGTCCAAGGGGCGGATTTTGAAGACTTAAGATTAAGATCAGCCGATGAGCTAACTAAACTTGCTTTCGATGGTTTTGCTATCGGTGGTCTAGCTGTCGGTGAAACCAATGAAGTGATGTATAAAGTCTTAAAATACACGGCGCCAGTTTTGCCCGCCAATAAGCCTAGATATCTGATGGGAGTTGGCTATCCGGAAAATATCATAGAAGCTGTAAAGCTTGGTGTCGATATGTTTGACTGTGTGATCCCGACGCGAGAAGCTCGTCACGGCAAGCTATATTTACCACTTGGTAAAACTATTTTAAACAAAGGCAAACTCAAATATAAAACTATTCAAATCACTAATAGTCAGTTTTTTTCAGACATTAAGCCAATCAATCAAACAAATCTAAAAAATTATTCTCTTAGCTATTTACATCATTTATTCAAAACCCAAGAGCCGCTAGCCTTGAAGCTTGCCACTCTAAATAATCTGAAGTTTTATTTAGACTTGATGAAAGAAATACGACAGGCAATTAAAAAAGGAGAAATATAGGTAAAACCGTGAAAATATAGGTTTTTAAGTGATTTTTCACGATTATGTTGACAAAACAGTGAAAAAGGTATATAATAGCTTATATGGCTAAAATACTTAGTGCTTTTAATAAGATAAACTCTCTGCGAGAGAGGTATTATCAGGCTTCCAATGGTCAGGACGCTCTTATTTTGTTGTTGGCTGAAGCGGAAGTTGCTGAACAGGTATATAACTCAAATGCTATTGAAAACAGCACCTTGACTCTTGAAGAAACGGAAAAAATACTTTTGCAAATTGACTTAGATAGATTTATTACTGAACGAGAAATTTTTGAAGCCAAGAATTTGGCGCGAGTCGTGTCTTATATAAATAAAAAAGCCAAAGAGAAAGAATTAAATTTAGATGTCATTTTATCGCTTCATAAGATGTTACTGGCTAATATTCGTGACGATGTAGCTGGCAGATTTAGACGAATCAATGAATATGTTCGAGTCGGTAGTCATATTGCTCCTCAATCAGCTGAAGTAGTAGAGCGTTTGGAAAAAATGTTAGCTGATTACAATGCAGCTAGTCATGAAAATATTATCAAACGTATAGCGAAACTACACCTTGTTTTTGAATACACGCATCCCTTTATTGATGGCAATGGTCGCATTGGACGAGTGATTAATAATTATTTGTTAATCAGAGAGGGTTTTGTGCCAATCAATATTAAGTTTATTGATAGACAAAAATATTATGCAGCCTTTAGAGAATTCGATATCAAAGGCTCAACGCTAGTGATGGAGGAAATAGTTGCCAAAGCCTTGACTAATAGTTATCACAAAAGATTGGCTTATCTTGAGGGTAAAAAAATAATTACTTTACTTGATTATGCCAAAATTAATAAAATATCTCACTCGAATTTAATTAATAAAGCACACAGACAAACCATTGAAGCTTTTTTAGAAAAAAATATTTGGAAAATTGGTGTTGCTAATAAATAAGAGAAGAAAAGTATGAAAATAGACGTAACAAAAAAACAATATTGGGATCTCATGCGTGGTATGTATATGGCAGATTGGGTGGCGAATGCAATTTGCGAGGCTGATATGAAGCGGGATGAGGATATAAAGGAAACTCGTAATTACATCTTTTCTTTTGCGAAAGAGATGGGACTTGAGAGGTATGTAGAATATGATAAGGAACTGGGAGAATATTTCGCAACTTTTGATATGGATGACGAGTCAGTGACGCGTTCACTCATAGAGCGATTTGAAGAACATTCTGCTTGGGATGAGTTGAGTAGTTGGCTTGGTGATCGTGATTTTTTTATTAAAAATAGATGAAAATAAAAAATAATGATATCAAATTATTATTTTTTGTCAATCCTACTTCCGTGGAGTTTTATAGAATATAAAAGTAATTGATTTGCGGATAACCATTTTCACCGTTTGGGGAAAATGGTAAAATTTAACTGGATTTGATTTTTAAGCAAATTTTCTAATGTCTAGCATACTAACACAAGATGTTTGACTTTTTGACATCAAAGTTGTAATATTATAACATAAAGATAAATATATGGGTAATCAATATTTTAAACTTATCAAAGATCTAAGAATTAAAAAAGGTTTTAAGCAAGGAGATCTAGCAGAAAAATTAGGCATTGCTCGCACCTCTTATCTTTCTTTTGAGCAGGGTAAAACCGAGTTAAATTTTTCACAAATTGTAAAATTAGCAGATTTGCTAGGAATTTCTTTAGAAGAAGTAGAAAGTGGCTCACAAGCAGATTATGAGAAGTACAAAGAAATGATTTTGGCTTATATCCGTAAAGGTTCTGACACTGACGGTAGTATTCTCAAAACTAAATTAGCCAAAATGTTATACTTAGCTGACTTTGCTTGGTTTTATGAAAATCTCCAAAGCATGAGTGGTATGCAGTACCGTCGTATCAAGTATGGTCCTGTGCCAGACATGTATTTTCGAGCCATAGATGATTTAGAATCTAGCGGCAAGATTAATATCAGCCATAAAGGCGAGATGCTTTTGATTTCTGAGAATCGTGGCTCACAAAAACAAAAGTTAGAAAAATTGTCTAAAGCAGAAATTACCTTGATAGATAAAATCGCTAAAAAATGGAAAGACAAAAAAACTGCCGAGATAGTTGATTTTACTCACAACCAGTTACCTTATAAAATTTGTGTACCAGATGAAATAATTCCTTATGAACTGATCACACAAGAAGATCCGGAGTATGTCTACTAAATATACAGTTTTAGTGGAAGCTTTTGCACAGCGCCATTTTATCAAAAAATTTGAAAAGAAATATAAGCAAGCTTGGAATATTACCTGGAGGGCCATGTTGGAGCAATGGAAAAGAATGGATTTGCTACTTACTACTTCGGTGGCAGAAACAATTATTGATGTTGAAAATTTAAAAATTATCAAAACTGAATTTCGTGTCGCTGGTACCAAACAATCACGTAAAGGCTCTGGTAATCGCTGTATTGTGGCTGTAGATAAAAAAACTTGTGTAGTAAATGTACTTTTGGTTTATCACAAAGATGATTTGGGTCACGGCCATGAAACGGCTCAATGGCAAAAAATCATTAGAGATAATTATTCCCAATATCAGAATTTATTTTAAAAAAGAAAAATCCCATTAACTCGGGGTTTTTCTTTTTAGTCAAAAAATGTTAAAATATAGCTAATGACAGAAAATATTTTTGTTAAAACTTTTAAAACACTAGCTTGGGATTTGCTGATGGAAGTTTTGTATTTCCCTATCTGGTGGTATTCGAGTGGTTTGAAAAAAACTACGCTCGCTGTCTTTGCTAATATCAAAGCTACTAGTCGCAATTTAGCTTTGGGTTTGTTATTTAGGCATTTATTCAAACCCATGTATGGCCAGTCAGATAAAGTCGGTAGAGCGATCAGTTTTTTTATGCGTTTGATTTTATTAGGCGCTAAATTATTTGTCTTTGTTTTGTTTTTCTTATTTTATTGGTTGATTTTGATCTTTTGGCTTGTCATGCCGATTTTAGTGGTTTGGCAATTATGGCGTAATCTTGTACATTAAACCATGGAAAAAATAGTTTTCAAAACTTGTGAGGCCTGTGGGGGTAGCGGTGAGGCTGGCTCGCCTTGCGGCGGAGCGGGCGGACGTAAATGTCCAGCTTGCTTTGGGGCTAAGTGTTTTTTTGTAGAGAATAACAATTTTTATTATTGGCAAAAATTAATCAATCGTTCTAGCATTATCGTGCGAGAGACGAGAGAGATTATCGATCTGGTGATCAATGGTTTGTTGATCATGGGTGCTTTGTCTTCAGTTTATTTGGTTTATAAAATATTGAATCAAGTGGAGTTTGATCCACGCAATCTGATTACTTTTTTGAGCACTCCCGGTAAAAATAATCTCTGGCTGATGGTTTTGGTAGTGGTAAATATGTATCTCTATTATCGTCTGGCTATTCCGGCGCAAAAACAAAAAGCGATTAAACAAAAGTTAGCAGACGAACAAGTATTTTTTAAATATAATATTGCTGAAAGTTTAAACCAAGAAACCGAGTGGATGCTAGACCGAGCCTGGCTTTATGCTTTGCGTAAAGGTGTCTGGCCAGTGACCGTCTGGCATTTACTTTTTGTGTTATTAGAAGATAAAGATGTCAAAGTAGTGCTAGCACGCTTGGGAGTCGGAGCACAGAATTTACAGCAAATCATTGATCAACGCTTAGCAGATTTGGTCGCCAAAAATACGCCAGGCGAGTTGAGTAGAGCCGAAAAACTAGATTTGACAACTGAAGTCAAAAACGTGATTTTGTTTGCTTATCATCATGCGATCAAAATAAGACATAGTGAAAAAATAGAGGAAATAGATTTGTTGGCTGGCTTGACGCAAGTCAGTGAGGCTATTAAAGACTTTTTTTATGATTTTGATATCGATGAAAACAAAGTGGACAATGTCATTGCCTGGATGGATATCAATGTCAAGCTAGTAGAAAATTATCGTCGCTATCGCGGGCGGGCTTTATTTAAGCCTAAGTCAGGTATCAATCGCTCTTATACTGCCATTGCTACGCCGGTCTTAAATAGTTTTTCTGAAGATTTGACTTTGGCTGCTAAGTCTGGACTTTTGTCTTTGGTAGTTGCTCGCGATAAAGAAATCAAAGAAATCATTGACGCCATGGAAAGCAATTTGGACTCGGTGATTTTAGTCGGCCCGGGCGGTACTGGTAAGACAAACATAGTACAGGCGATTGCCAATCTGATGATGGCCGAAGAAATGCCAGACATTTTCCAAGACAAACGTTTAGTTAGTTTATCGGTGCCAGCCCTAGTCTCTGGCGCAGGTCAACAAGGTAATTTAGAAGAAAGATTGATGGCGATGCTCAATGAAATAGCGGTGTCAGGTAATATTATTTTATTTATTGATAATATTCATAATTTAGTAGGTGTCAGTTCGCAGGGCTCGGAAGGTTTAGATTTAGCCGAAGTCTTAGCCACTGCGGTCGCTGAAAAAAGTGTGATCTTGATCGCCACGACGACCAATGAAGACTACATCAAGTATCTAGAAGGTAAACAGTTAGCGCAAGTTTTACGAAAAGTAAATATTTTAGAAACTGATAAAAATCAGACGATACAGATATTAGAATCACATGTTGGCTATCTAGAAAATAAACACAAAATTTATTTTACTTATAATTCTTTAGAAAAGATTTTTGATTTAGCAGATCGCTATTTACCTGATCAGCATTTACCCCAAAAAGCTTTGCAGATTTTAGAAGCCGTGGCCTTGCAAGTAGCTAAAAATAATCGTCAAGACAAATTGGTTCGCTCTGAAGATGTAGCGGTCTATGTTTCAGGTATTACCAATATTCCTTTAACTACTATTTCCGCTGATGAGTCTAGTAAGCTATTAAATTTAGAGGCAGATATTCACCAGCGCGTGATTGGCCAAGATGAGGCGGTTAAACAGGTCTCGACAGCCTTACAGCGTGCTCGTGCAGAACTGCGAGATAAAAAACGTCCGATTGTGAATCTTTTGTTTTTGGGACCAACTGGTGTGGGTAAAACCGAGCTAGCTAAAGCTGTGGCCGAGAAATATTTTGGCAATGAAGAAAATATGATCCGCTTAGACATGTCGGAATACCAAAACCAAGATAGTGATATTTTGAATGTTTTTTTACAAGTGATGGAAGACGGACGCTTAACTGATGCTTTGGGTCGCACGGTAGATTTTACCAATTTGATCATCGTTGTGACTTCCAATGCTGGTACTAGCTATATCCAAGAGCAAATTTCACAAGGCCGAAAAACCGAAGATTTCAAAGATGATTTAATTAAAAATAAATTGCAAGGTATTTTTCGGCCAGAGTTTTTAAATCGTTTTGATGGCGTGATTTTATTTAAGCCTTTGACTGAAGAAGAAATTTTTACTATAGCGGGCTTGATGCTCAATAAAGTCAAACAACGTTTAGAGCTAAAAGGTATTTTCTTTGAAGTCACCAAAGAAGCGCAGACAGAATTAGCTCAAGCTGGTTTTGATCCTGTTTTTGGCGCTCGACCATTAAGGCGAGTGATTCAAGAGCAAGTAGATAATGCTTTAGCGAAGTTTTTACTCCAAGGTAGTTTGAATCGGCGAGATATTGTGGTTTATGATGTTGGTGGAGAGATTCGTGTCAAAAAAGCTTTGAGCTATAAAAATTAAAGTCTTGACACTTAGCCTAAAAAGGCATAATATTACTTAGTATTTTTTGATCTTTGACTTTGACAATGAAAAGATAGATAGATTTTCACCCTCAACTTTTAAAGCACACTTTGGAGGAAGTGTGATGTGTTCGAAACAACTACCGGTCAACATGGAGGATCTTCCTATGAAAGTCTTCCGACCATGGCTTCTCATCTCGGTGGCTTTGCTGTCGCTGACGATGAGTTGCCAGTCCATCGCCTTGGCCAGTCCCATCTCTGGAAACAACGGACAGGCCAGCGATGACGCCACCCTGACGGCGGACATGCTCACCAGCACGCAGAATGTGCTGGCGGAAGAGCAGGACAACGGCCAACCGCAGACATTGCCTACCATGGAGGTGTCGCAAGTCTCCAAGGAACTGATGCTGACTGTGAATGGTTTTGCGGATTTCCTGGACTTCAGCGGCGACCTGACGATCCTGCCGATCAGCGCCAACCAGCCCTTTGATTTGCTGGGCATGACGGAGTGGATCGACAACTCGGTGACCCGGCCGGCCAGCTCCAACGATGAGATGATCACGGAGCAGGCGGCCACGATTCTCCCGGGCAACATCTTCACCTCAACGACGGCTGCCATCGGCGACAACGCGGTCTTTCGACCATCCAGCGGCAATCTGGCCTGTAGCATGACGCAGCTGGCCTCCAACGGCGCCAGGACCGACCACAACAGCTGATCTGGGGCCAACATCCTTGATACGGCTCTCAAGGTTGTATGGCTCCTAAAAAAACTATCCGTTCTTCATTGCTCATTCCGCTAACTCCGCGCGCGACCCATCTGGTGTCGCGCGTTTTTCTTTGTCTAATTAATTTTTATTAACTTGTCCCGGGTTTATCCCGGGACTTCTTTACTTTTTTACAATTTAATATATACTAAAGCTAGATGCCATTGACAAAAATTCAACAATGTGATATGTTCACATGAATTTTGTCTTGTGCAAAGCCCTTTGAAATCACAGAGTTCGTTCGAAAGAACAATCAACAAGGAGAGACTTCCATGAAGAAGCGCATCACTTGGATTTTGGCCACGTTCGTGGCCATGCTCATCTGCCTGCGGCCGGCATCGGCCACTGTCATCAACGTCAACGCCGGCGGCAACATCCAATCTGCCATCGACCAGACGGTCGAGGGAGACACGGTCGCAGTGCATGCAGGTACTTGGTCTGATATCAACATCTATCCGCCTCAACACGCCATTGTTCTGTTGGCGGATCCCAATGTCTACATCAACAGCGGCACTGCTGTGTATCTGGCCGGTTCAGACACCACCAGTATCATGGATGGCTTCCATTTCACTGGCTTTTACGGCACGGCTGTGACTTTTCACAACGGTTCCGGCGCCACACTGCGCAATCTGGACATCAGTAGCAAGCCCATCAGCGGCATTTTCATCGGCCATGACAGCTACGTCAAGCTGGAGAATATCCGCATTCATGATTGCCCGGGCGTCGCTATCTGGCCTTATTCTTCAGCTAGTTCGAGCTGGGGTTATGCCAAGGCCACAGCTTCGTATTTCGAGAACAATGGTGTAGCTGCACCGGCTCTGCTGCCAAGCATCGAAAATGGGCAACTCGTCTACTTGCCATACGAAGCTGATCGTAGCGCCAATTTCGGCGCGGTGTGCTATATGAGTCTCGGCTCTGGCCAGATGGACTGGATCGACTGCTACATCATCACCAACAGCACCAACTATTTGGCAGGAGCGCTCTACGCTGGCAATACCGCCAACACCGATACCTGTTTCGCCAACATGAAGCAGTGCACGGTGATCGGCAACGCAACCGGCAATGAAGGCTCGGTCTTCTGGGGAGTCGGCAAGCATCGTCTGATGGTGGAAAACTGTTTGTTCATGAACAACAATGAGCAACAGCAGACCTTTGTCGGCAATACCCACTTCACAGGAACCAATTTGGCCTGGCCAGGAAATCACGGCATCGTCGGTGCCCTGGTGGCTGATCCGCTTTTCTGCGATTTGGGTGCTGGTTACTATGTCGTCTCCAACTCACCTTGCTGGCCAGCCAATAACCCGTCCGGCAACCAGATCGGTGCTGTCGAGGGCGTGTGTACCTCCGTGGACACACGTAATTTGCCCGAAGCTTTCCAGCTGACGGCCTATCCGAATCCCTTCAACCCCTCGACCACGATCGGCTTCAACCTGACGAGGTCCGGCCTTGTCACACTGAACATCTACGACCTGGAAGGTCGTCTGGTGAAGACCCTTCTCAACGATGAGCAGCGACCAGCCGGCCTGAACAGCGTCAACTTCGACGCCAATGGCATGCCCACCGGCACCTACTTCTGTCGGCTGGAGACCAACGGCCAAACCACGACCAGCAAACTCTTGTTGGTCAAGTAGAACTCTGTGAGGAGAGATTGCTCTCCATCGCGCGCGACCACCCCTGTGGTCGCGCGCTTTTCTTTTTGTAAAAGATGAGAAATAAGGGCTTTTGTCAATATTGCTAAAAGTATTGATATTAGTTATAATTTTAGTGGTTTTTACGCTTCAATAATGAAATAAGATTGAGCGGAACCCCGGCGAATGCCGGGGTAAACCTCAAGGAAAAAATCATTGAGCGTAATCCCGCTTTGCGGGATTATAATAATAATTCTGGATTAATTTTTTATGGAAAATGAACGAAAATTTGATAAAGTAGTAGCCCTAGCAAAAGCTAGAGGATTTGTTTTTCCTTCGTCAGAAATTTATGGCGGCTTAGGCTCTATTAATGACTACGGCCCTTTAGGGGTAGAGCTCAAAAATAACATCAAAAAAGCTTGGTGGGACTTTATGTTAAGTCACCGCAATATCGTTGGTTTAGATTCTGGTATTTTGATGCACCCAAAGATCTGGGAAGCTTCCGGTCATGTAGCTGGCTTTTCTGATCCTTTAGTTGATTGTAAAAAATGCAAAAGCCGTTTTCGCGCTGATCATTTACTGGAAAGTTTAGGTATCAAGCCTGACTTTAGTCCGGGATCTAAAATAGACATGAAAAAATTAGCTTGTCCAGAATGTAAAGGTGAGCTGACCGATGTCAGACAATTTAATCTGATGTTTAAGACTTTTATTGGTCCAGTAGAAAATCAGGCCAATCAAGTTTATTTACGTCCCGAAACTGCCCAAGGTATTTATGTCAATTTCTTAAATGTCAAAGACAGTATGCGCCTAAAAGTACCTTTTGGTATTGCCCAAATCGGCAAAGCTTTCCGTAATGAAATCACACCGGGCAATTTTATTTTCCGCATGCGTGAATTTGAACAAATGGAAATGCAGTATTTTGTGGAAGCCAAAGATAGCATGAAAGCTTTCCAAACTTGGCAAGATTTACGTAAGTCCTGGTATTTATCTTTGGGAATCAATGAAAAAAATTTACGTTTTAGAGAACATGCTAAGGATGAGTTAGCGCACTATGCTAAGGCCGCTGTCGATATCGAATACAACTTTGGTTTTTCTGAAAACGAAGTTTTCAAAGAGCTAGAGGGTGTTCATCATCGTGGTGATTGGGATCTGGCTCGTCATCAAGAATACTCTGGTCAGAAATTGACTGTCAAAGATGAAGATAACAAAGACTATTTACCAAATGTCGTCGAGACCTCTATCGGGGCTGACCGTGCCTTTTTAGCTTTTATGCTGGAAGCTTATACCGAGATTGAAGGTGGAAGAACGACCACGACTGAAAGTAATAAAGCCAAAGAAGTGGTCTTAAAACTTCATCCAAGATTAGCGCCGATTAAAATCGCTATTTTGCCTTTGTCTAAAAAAGACAATCTGTCAGCTAAAGCGGAAAGTATTTATGCCGAGCTAAGCAAATCTTATCGCGTACAATATGATGAAACGGGCTCGATCGGGAAACGTTATCGTCGCCAAGACGAAATCGGCACGCCATATTGTCTCACCGTTGATTTCGATACTTTGGAAAATAATAAAGTGACAGTCAGAGACAGGGATACGATGAAGCAAGATTTAGTTGATATCGCTGAACTCAAAGCTTATTTTTTAGAAAAATTTAACTTTTAAAAAACAAAAATTTATGGCAGTAAATAATCAAGTCTTACAAAAAATGGTCGCTCAAGCTAATCAGCAACCACCAAAAGATGGGGTTGGGGGCAAAGTGGCAGCAGTTTTATTGACCGCTATTATCATCGGTGGTGGTGTCTGGGCTTATGATAACTTTATGGTGATCAAAGTCAAAGACCAAGCTTTGATCGAGGCCACTAATAAAGCAGCCGAGTTAGATAACCAAAACAAAAATTTAGCTCAACAGCTAAATGATTTAAATCAAGCCAAAGAAGAAGAGGCTAAAAAAATGTTGCTTTATAGCAATGCTCAATATGGCTATAGTTTAAGTTATCCAATAAACTATACTATGCTTGATAAATCAGTGATGAGTGGTAATACAAATATTCATCAAATATTATTTACTGGTCAAGATAGCAATAGCATCATGCTTAGAGTGAACACGGAAAAAGAAATAACTGCTTACAGGGATCAAGAACCAACTAGTGTTATCGATGTCGCTGGTATGACAGCCAATAAATATGTGTTTGCCAATGGTATTTGTGATGGTCCTGGCTGTAGCTTGCCAGTCGTAGCTGTCAAAGTTTACAAAGACGGTAAAGCTTATATTTTAGAGTTTTATAATGTCACAGACATTACCGATCAAAATCTAGAGATTTTAAAAAGTTTTCAATTTAATAATTAATTTATTTTAATGCATCAAAGAATAGTCAGAAAAGATGGGAGTGTCATTATTTTATTGCCTAAAACAGATACTAAGGCAATTACTTTTGAAACTCTTTATAAAGTAGGTTCACGTAACGAAGATCAGAAATTAAACGGTGTTTCTCATTTTGTGGAGCATATCAAAGCAGACAACAGACATTTAGCCATGGCGGTCGAGATGTTGGCTGACATGCTCCATAATTCTAAATTTGATAAAGCGGAAATGGACAAAGAGCGTGGGGTGATCATCGAAGAGATCAAAATGTACGAGGAGAATCCTTTGATGCATATCGAAGATGTCTTTGAAAGTTTGATTTTTCAAAATACAGTCTTGGGTCAAGAAATTGCGGGGCCAAAAATAAATATCAAGACTATTTCTCGTGATGCTTTGTATGCTTATTATCAAAAATATTATTACTCTGGTAATTTAGTTTTGAGTTTAGCGGGTAATTTTCAAACTAAACAAGCCTTAGCTTTAATAAACAAATTTTTTCCTGTCAAAAAAACTAAAGCGCGAGTAAAAATTGAAGCTGTTAAAAAAATTTCACAAAAATCTCCACAAATCAAACTAATCAATCAGCCCCTAGAACAAACACAAATGATTTGGGGCTGGAAGAGCGTCAACAAAAAAGATAAAAAGTTTTTGAGCTTACAAGTGCTAGCCAATATTTTTGGTGGTAATATGAGCTCACGTTTATTTTTACAGATTAGAGAAAGACGAGGCTTGTGCTATTCTATTCGCGCGGGCGTAAATGGCTATGAAGATATTTCTAGCTTTAATATTCAAGCTGGTTTAAATAAAGATAAAATAGAAGAAGCACTCTTAGCTATCAAAGAAGAAATAAATAAAATCAAAACTACTGGAGTGTCAGCGGAAGAATTAGCCCAAGCTAAAGAAAATATTCATGGTCGTTTGATTTTACGCCTAGAAAATCCTTCGGCTTATCTAGGATTTTTGTCTGATCAAGAGTTGTTTGGTCAAAAGCTCAAAACTTTGGAAGATTTGTTAAAAGCCGTAGATAAAATTACCTTAAAACAAATCAATGGCCTGGCCAAAGAAGTTTTTGTGATGTCCCAAAGTAATCTGGCTTTAATCGGCCCTTTTAAAGATAAAAATAAATTTTTAAAAATTATTAAATAAAACTTAATCTCTATTCTGTGTATTACATTTCCCCGCGTACGCGGGGAAAAGAAAATAGAATAGGCAATAAATTTATGTCAGCAGAAAAAAGACAAGTCTCAATCTCTATTGGCACAATCTTAAAGACCATTATTGTCTTATTAGTCTTAGGATTTTTATGGCTCATCAAAGATGTGCTAGCCTTATTATTTGTGGCTATTATTTTATCCGCTGCTTTTGATCCCATGGTTGACTATTTACATCAGAAAAAAATTCCTCGCGCCTTAAGCGTTTTGGGTATTTACGTCATCTTTCTCTCATTAGTTGCTGGGGCAATTTTTTTATTAGCTGGTCCAGTGGTGCAACAAGTCAAAAATATTGCCTACGATGCTGATACCGCTCATTTTTATCAAAAAATAGAAGAAGGTTTACAAAATCTAAATCAGATTGGCCTAAAAGAAGGCGAGACCCAAAAAGCCCAAGGCTTATCAGTCTTGACCAATAGTCTGTCCAAGGCTACTTCTGGTATTTTTAGTTTTGTAGTGTCTTTGTTTGGTGGCGTTATTTCTTTCTTTATTATTTTAGTGATTACTTTTTATCTAGTAGCCGAAGAAGATGGTATGAAGCGTTTTATTCGCAATATTGTGCCTTGGCAACATCAGCCTTATGCTATGCAATTGATTAATAAGATTCAAAATCGCATGGGCTATTGGTTGCGGGGACAATTATTTTTATCTTTGATTGTTTTCTCGCTAGTTTATTTAGGCTTAAGTATTTTAGGGGTAAAATATGCTTTGATCTTAGCTCTGGTTGCTGGTTTGTTTGAAATCATTCCTTATTTAGGGCCATTAATGTCAGCTATACCGGCGGTATTTTTTGCTTTTGCGGAAAGCCCAAGCAAAGCTTTGATGGTGGTCGGTTTATACTTTTTGATTCAGCAAGCTGAAAATCATTTGATTGTCCCTAAGGTGATGGGTAAGTCCGTTGGTTTAAATCCGATTGTTGTGATTTTGAGTATTTTGATTGGTGCTCGTATCGGTGGCGCCGTGGGAGCTATTTTAGCAGTACCAGTTGCCACTGCTTTGTCAGTGTATTTTGAAGAATTAGTCGAAACTAAAACGCAAGCAGAAAATCGTTTAGAATAATAGCAATGTCAAATTTATATTTAGTCGCCACGCCGATTGGTAATCTAGCAGACATTACTCTACGTGCTAAAAATATTTTAGCCGAAGTTGATTTTATTTTAGCTGAAGATACTCGGGTCACCAAAAAACTTTTAGATCACTATGAGATTAAAACCAAGACTTTGACTTGGCACCAACATAGCAGTGATCATGATTGGCAAAAAATAAAAAGTCTTTTAGAGTCCGGCTCTAGTATCGCTTTAGTGACTGACGCTGGTACTCCCGGTGTATCTGATCCCGGTGGGCAGCTAGTTGCCAAGGTGGCACAAGAATTAGCGGAAGTAAAAATCATCCCTATTCCTGGTGCTTCAAGCTTGACGGCTATCATGTCAGTGGCTGGCATTGCTTTAGACGACTTTTTATTTTTAGGTTTTTTACCACACAAAAAAGGTAGACAAACATTAATAACAGAAATCAAAGAGTCAAAAAGACCAGTGATATTTTTTGAGTCAGTCCATCGTATTTTAAAAGCCCTAGAATCTTTAGCAGATTGTGAAAAAAAATTAATCGTTGGTCGGGAGTTAACTAAAAATTTTGAAACTATTTATCGCGGCCAAGCCAAAGATATTTTAGCTATTTTACAAAAAGATAAAAGCCAATTAAAAGGAGAATTTGTAATTATTGTCGATAATTATGTCAGAAAAAAATAAGTATTACATCACCACACCGATTTATTATGTTAATGATAAACCGCACATTGGACATGCTTACACCACTATTGTGGCTGATGTTTTAGCCCGACATTATCGTCAAAAACTAGGTAAAGATAATGTTTATTTTTTGACTGGTACTGATGAGCATGGGGCAAAAATCGCTGAAAGCGCAGCGAAGCTAAATATTGATCCCCAGACTTTTACTGATCAAATCAGTGCACAGTTTAAAACTGCTTGGAAAAATTTAGATATTTCTTATGATCAATTTATCCGCACGACTGATGCAAAACATAAAAAAATTGTCCAAGAGATTTTAGTCAAATTAAAAGCTGCTAAAACTCCACTTAATAATGATTGTTTATATCAAGCTGATTATGAGGGCTTGTATTGTGTTGGTTGTGAAAAGTTTATTTTAGCCAGTGAGCTGATAGATGGTTTATGTCCTGATCACAAGACCGAGCCGCAAAAATTAGCAGAAAAAAATTGGTTTTTTAA
>LBRC01000005.1 GCA_000991205.1 Parcubacteria group bacterium GW2011_GWA2_36_10
AATGTCTTATTATGTGACTTTATTACATGTTCACTCATCTACATTGATTTTATACTATATTGTCTCCTCGCAGCAAGCTGACGAGGTATCTTATTGAATAAAAATAATAAAAAAAACCGGCTAAAAAAAGCAAAACCGCCAAAAACGCAGTTAAAATAATTAGGATAACTTTTTTTGTTTTAGACATATTCCAAAAACTTCTCCCTGAATTATATATCATCAGTATTAAAATTTAATTAAACGGTTCTCATTGATAAGCATCCAAATTGTAAAAATTAACGCTATATATTTTACCGTCATCGGCAGTATGCTTGAATTTCCGGCATGATGATTTGGTGATGATGCATAGTAATATGAGTGTTTCTTTATTCAATCTTGATTATAGTGCACACAATATCATTGCCTAGATGCAGTATTTTTACGCTTTCGCCCTCGCTCCGCCCCATGAGCGCGGAACCAAGCGGAGAATTGTGTGAAATGATACCCTGATCAGGATTCGTTTCTGAAGATCCTAATATTTGAAATGTTTGCCGCTCTCCGTTGATGCTCACGGTTATTTTTGAACCCAGCCCGACTATTTTTTGTTTATTCGGCTTAATAATAACCGCGTGATTCAATTGTTCTTCCAGTGCCAGAATCCGTGCGTTGATCCGGCGCAGGTTACCTTTGGCGATCGAATACCCGAAGTTTTCGGAAAAATCCCCCATTTCAGCGAGACTTTTTGCTTCCTGTACGGCGCGCGGCAGGGTAACTTTTTTAAGGTGATCCAAATGCACTTTCAACTCATTAAATTTAGCCGGAGTGAGATGCGGATCGAGTTTTATAAAGGCAAATTTTCCCGGTTTTCGGTTTGGTGTTCGCATGTTGCAAATCTTTAACGATTTCCTTTTGCTCGATTGTGCGTCTTGCAGAGCATCTGACAATTCTTGGCTGAGGTAGCACCACTTTTACTCCACGCCGTTACATGGTCGGCATCCATATCAATTAAACTCCAAATTTTTTCTTTATTGGCATCATGCCCAAGAGTACAATTCGGACAGTTCGACTCTTTTTTCTTTTCAGCTTTAATTGTTTGTTCTTTATATACTGATTTTTTGGTTGCGTCATCAAAAACTCTAACCTCAAGCAATTTCGTATCAGTAGAACCTCCCAAGATAAATTCAAAAATACCTTTGCGATTTTTGACATACGGATCGCCATACAGTTTTTGCACTTCTTCCGAAACCTTTTTTGGATTGTACGATTTTTTATGGTATGCCTCATACAGTCGACCCCACTCAAGTCCGCACATCTCGCTTTCTACATCGGTAAATACACCGGAGATCCAATCGATCACACTGTTGAAATATTTTTTTAACTCATTGATATTTTTGTCGTAGCGATGAATACTCATGTAATGATCAATATTTCCTTTACTCGCCCAGTCTAGAGCCCTCTCAAAAAATGCCTGTCGGTTTGCACTGCCCTTTATGTACGCGCTCCATTTTTGAATATTGGCATTTTGGCTGTTGCTGAACTCCTCTTTACCTAGCGTAACGAATGTTCCGGAATAGATCGCATTTAACAACTCCTGGGGAACGAGCGGAACTCCAGCTATATTAATTGTCTTAAACCACTCTTTTATCTGGCTTTCTGTCCCTTCGCATTCATAAATGAGTAGTTTTGTTTCCAAAATCTTGGTTTGCTTGTCTTTTGCCATACCGCCAAAATATTGCTCCATGCCATTTTCGTCTTTGATGGCAAATTTGTCAGTGATAAAACGTCCAACACTGGTGATGCGCTGTTGCCCGTCCAAAACTTCTAGCCTATTGTCATCGACTTTATTAAAATAAATCAAGCCTATCGGGTAATCTTTGAGTAGTGATTCAATAACAGCAACCTCTCTTTTCCCGCCGTCGGAGGCATAGATATAGTTACGCTGATACTCCGGCTGAATAGTGAGCTTGCCTGACAAACCGAATAGACCTTTGCCCTCCAATTCGTTATAGACGAACCCTCTGCAAATGTCTTTGACAGTAATGTTAGTTTTGAGTGTTGTTTTCATAATATTAAAATTTTTATTAATTTTTATCATTTATTTTTTTCTCCACCTTTTTCTCCAGCAGTTTAATGTTTTCCAAATATGCTTTTTCAACGGGAGAGAGCGTTTTAGCTTGAAATTTTTTATACTCCGCTTCAGCTTTTTTCAGCGCCTCGGCATGACTCACGGATCCAGCCTCTGTCAGAACTTTTTTGTCAAAGACGCTTATCACTTTTAACTCTTTTTCATCAAGGTAATTTTTTGCAATAACAATATCTTTTTTACTTACCCCGCCATTTGAAAAACTCAGCAAGCCCATAAATGGCTTACCGGCATTGGCTCTCTTAACTATAACTTCAGCGGCAGTATTCCCATGGGTAGCGTAGTGCAGTTTATTTTGTACGATTTTGAAAAACTTAATAGATTCCAAGGCGTTGGGATTGTAATCAAGACTCGTGGCGTACAGGTCAAGCACCTGACGATAAAGAACCTTTTCACTGCTACGAATATCTCGAATACGATCAAGAAGCTCGTACCAATATTTACCCCCGCCATTGTTTTTCAAAAATTCATCGTTCATCGTAAAGCCTTTGATGAGGTACTCGCGAAGGCGTTCGGTTGCCCACTGGCGAAAGCGAGTGGCAATATCCGACTTTATTCTGTAACCCAGAGAGATAATCATATCAAGATTGTAATACTCGACATTGTAAGTTTTTCCATCACTCGCAGTTGTTCGGAATTCCCGAACAACTGAAACCCTACTTAATTCACCTTCGTTAAATATATTTTTTATATGTTCGCTTACATTCGCCTTACTTGACCGAAAAAGTTCGACAAGTTGCGATTGTGATAGCCACACCGTCTCACCCTCAACACGCACCTCAATACTAGACGCCCCGTCCGCACCTTCATAAATAATTATCTCGCCGTAATTATTGTTACTTGTCATATCCTTTTGATTACCCATAATTTTTTATTTTTGATTAGAAGCGGATTCTTTTTTTCTGCAATCAATCATAAAAATTTCTTTATTATCAACGGATTTGTTTATCTCTTTTAAAACCCCGCTCACCGTTTCTAGCTCTTGATCTGAAAAATAAAATATAATTTTTACGACATGTTTTAAATTACTATCTTCCTGATAAACCTTCCCTTGATTTAGTAAATTTTGCTTCAATTTTCTGCTTGAGGCGAGTTTTAATTCTAATCCAATTTTATCATTACTTCCATAAGAAACAATAAAATCAATTGGCCCTCTTCCATTGTTAACTTCTGAGTTGTAGTCAAACAAGGATCCGTAAGTTACATTTTTAAACATTAAGCGCAAATGTTTTTCTTGCAGTGGTTTATCTCTAAAATACAAATCATTACTGTTTGATTCAAGTTTTTGCTTAAAAAAAATAATTCTTGCGACACAGTCATCAAAAGAAGTTAATTTCCCAAATTTCTTTTTATTGAGCTCACTTTTTAATACCCCTGTGTCCGAAAAAAAGTTAATCAATTCCGGCTCAGCAATATGATATTTAAGAGCGTCATCTTTGTTTTGCTCTTTATACTTTATGTAATAATCAAGAACTTCTGGAAATTCCGAGATTGTCTTTAACAAAGCGTTCTTTTTGCTTTTCTCAGAATAATCTTTTTCCGGCTGTTTTTTCTTATTCAGTTTAGTCGCTAAGTTATCGTGAAAAAATCTATTAATTTTTTCCCTCAGTTCAGAGTTAGGAATCGTATTAAAAATTGCCGTGTCATTCTCTAGAAAATCACCTCGTGAAATCCAAGTGTCTTGTTTGGTAAGGATATCGCGGGGAACAAGAAGTACGAATTGTTTTTTACCTCCCCACTCGTACGACGGAAGCGTGTAACTGCCATCTCTCCAAATTCCTTTTGTAAAATCAAATTCAACTTTACGAATTGGAAAGACTGCGAGATATTTTTTGTCCAAGTTTTGTTTAGCAAAGGTTTGTGTGTAATCTAAAAGATGTTTCTTTATTAAATTAAGCGTGAAATCGCTAATTTTATCAACACCGACACCTTCTTCAACAAGACACAGTTTCTCAAGATGGGAAGATTTAGTAATGTTTTGATAATCAAAAAACTTATTAAGATTCTTATAAAGAGAAGATGCAAAACGCGGCCCAAGTCCAAGTCCTGCATTACCACCTACAGAATACCCCAGCCAAGCTTCTTTAACTTCAGGAAATTTGTAGTAGTGATTAAATTTTCCTAAATCTAATTCACCTTCCGTAATAGAAAGATCTCGAAGGTATTTTAGATAAGCGACAATAAAATCATGTAGATTTTTGTATTTTTTGCGTGCAAAAATCAAAAATGGATCAACAAAAGCGGGATTATCACAGACGAGCGAAATATCCAAAGCACCATACTTTTCAATTATCGTATGTTTAACATTGAATATGTCCGAAAAATATACTTTATCGTCTGTGACCATAATTTTATTTTACAAAAATTAATTTTCTAATTTTTTATTTTTTCTTATGTTTGATAAAAATACGTTTGTATACTCGTTCATTTCCTACCAGAGGTTGCGATACTTTGCTCATCGCATCCCATAATCCATTTGAAAAACCCTTTCCTTCACTTTCTGTAGCTCCTAAAATCTCAAACTGTTCTGGATTATATTTATCCAGAAAACTGATCGGCACACCCATTACACCGTCATAATCACCGGGGATATTTTTTACAAAAGAAACCTCTATTGCATTATAATTGTCGTATTTTTCAAACGGTTTTTTTGTACTGAACTTTATAATATCTGCCTTCGACATTAGTGGTAGTGGTTTATGACGCCTACCATGATCAAGATTTGTAAACCAGCAAGAGTTTCCGAGTCTTGTATAGTCACCCACGTAACCAAGGCGCGCTGCCTTTTGTCTATCACTCTCTGCTATCTCCACACCATTTGGTACGGCAAAAACCATATCACTTCCGTTTCCAGTCGCTCCGAGCCACAACCTATTTGCTTTTATCAACGGAAAAATTTCCTTATATGTAATCGCATTCATGTTACCGATAATCACGACCTTTTTTTTGTAATCAAAAAGTTGTTTAACATATTCACGAAACAGACTGAACGGCGGATTTGTTACCACGATATCGGATTGTTTAAGTAGATTTACACATTCATCGCTACGGAAGTCGCCGTCGCCTTCTAGCGGCATCCATTCGTTATGTTTGTTTGCCTTTAACTGTTTGGCAATGTCCTTCAAGTTGAACTCGCCATCGCCGTCTATGTCGTGCACTTCGTTGATAATAAATTTGTTGGCATTTATCTTAGGACGGCCTTTTGATTTTGTGAGAGTTTTATCATCGCCAAACAACCCCAGTTGCGTGTTGGCTACGGGCGAGGGTTTGTAACTAGTGGTGATAAGCCGTTTCAATCCAAGCTTGTTGAAATTAAGCACGAAATAGCGAAAAAAATTGCTCTCGAACGGATCGTCACAATTGCAATACACCACCATGCCGCGAAATACATCGGAGTTGTATTCCAGGTACGCCGCAATCTCTTTCTGAATATCGCCGTACTGGGTATAAAACTCGTCATTCTTAGCCCTTTTTGCGTTTGTAAGATGGCTGTTTGCCATAATTAAAGTTTATTGTATTTAGTATGCTTGCCCTTAACCTTTTCGACCGGATATTTTTCCTCATTTTTTAAAATCTTTTTTCCAAGCGCTTCAAGTATGTCGATCTTGAGATCATGGCTCATAAGTAAAACCCAACAAAGCACATCTGCCAACTCTTCACCGATTTCCACCTTGTTTGTTTCGACATATTTTTCTATCTCTTCTTTACTTTTCCACTGAAAGTGTTCCAAAACTTCCGCGGCCTCAAGATTTAAAGAAATAGCCACATCTTTCGGGTTATGAAATTGCTTCCAATCCCGCGCATCGCGAAAAGCAATTATCTTTTTTGTTAATTCGTCTATATTTTTCATAAAATTATTTAAACAATTCTTCTAACGCCACGCCTCCCCGTATTTTACTTTCTGCCAAGTGACCATGGTTATTTACGATTTACTTTTTCTTTTCTCCATTTCTAAAATCTTTTTCACCTCGCGGTCAAAGTCGGAAACATAATTTTTGTCTTGCTCTTTACGATATTTTTCATACTCCTTCAACGCTTTTTCTTCCGCTTGCTTGGTGCTAACTTTGCCAGCTGAATGTAATAATTTTTTTTCTGATATGGTCAAAAATTCGTCCAGTTTTCTGATCCAATCCTGCATTTTCATCAAACGGCCACTACTGCCTTGCAATTCCGCAAAATCAATATAAAGCGAGACAATCAAGTTTAGTTGATTTATTTCTGGTTCAGTCAAATAATTTTTCGCGATGACTATATCTCTCGCCGTAATATAATCACTTTTAAAACTGGTGAGGCCCATTAAAGGTTTTTTGCTATCGGCGCGTCGAGCGACAATTTCCGCCGCTGTATAACCGTGCACGGCATAGTGCATTTTGTTTTGCACCGTGGCAAAAAATTTTTGCGTTAGCTCTGTGTCAACTTTATAATCAATACTCGTCGCATAGATATCGGTCACTTTCTGATAGAACATCCGTTCACTGCTCCGGATGTCTCTTACTCGTTGCAATAGTTCTTGGAAATAACGCGCCCGACCGCCGCCTTGTTTGAGACGCTCGTCATCCAAAGTAAAACCCTTAATCAAATATTCTCGAAGCCTTTCGGACGCCCATTTGCGAAACTGCGTTCCTCTGTCAGATCGCACCCGATAGCCAATTGCTAATATTGCATCAAGATTATAGTGCTTTACGTCGCGCGTAACCTCCCTTAAAGCTTCTTTTTGAACTATCCGGAAATTCCGGATAGTTGCATTTTCATCTAATTCTCGCTCCCTATATATATTAACCAAGTGTTCGTTAACCGTACGCACATCTACATTAAAAAGTTCTGCAATCAGTTTTTGCGTCAGCCAAACATTCTCATCTTCAATCCTAACGCAAATCTTTTGGTCGCCAGCGAGGCCTTGATAAATGGCAATTTGCGGTTTTTTTGCTGCTTCTTTCATTGCTTTTTTATTTTTTACTTTGCTTTTGTTTATATCGCTTATATAGATATAAACATTTTATACGATTTAGTTTACATTATTATGTGCAATATAAACTACCCATAAAATATTGGTTGCCATAAGTTAATTTTTATAGTTTATCTGCATAAACAATATCTATAGCATACCTCCATAAAACCCGCTTGTCAAAACAAAAAACGCCCAAAAATGGTGCGTATTTGAAAATCACGCGCTGCTCGACACCAACATCAAAACCAGGTTTATTCAATCTGGGAAGGTGTTTTATGTTCTTCCGGGGGTATGACGGGTTCGACATGTTCAATAATACCCTCTTTATTAAAGATGATACGATAACTGCCGTCTTTACGTGTTATATTTAAAGTTTGCCATTTCGTGTCCAACCCAAATAGAAAAGCTCCTCGAGAAAGTGTGCTTTCGGACTTAACAACAGATTCGCGTAATACATCTTTTAATGAATCCCCCCTTGCGATTGGTTTATCAGAAATTTTTTCCAGGGGCATAACTATTTGCCCTTGCGGAAAATCTGCAGATACAGGTATTTGCGCGATATTATACAAACCACGGGGAGTTAATAAAACTCCGTGCTGACAAACCAATTCCTTTTTTACCTTTACGGCGCGAGTCTTCTGTAAATGAAAAACCTATACCTTTTTGGTGTTCTTCGTTTTGTCCAACTAGACTTACACCTGCATTTTCTTTGCCTATCTGACGTTTAATTTTATTTATCCGTCTATTGCTTTCTCCAAAGACACTTATCTTTGCTTTCTTGTCCCTTAAAAATTTTAACCATTCTTTATCTTTAATCTGTTCATTTTGTTTTATCTTATTAAAATATTTTGCTGTTAATATCATACAGCATCTCGCTTTCGCTGTCATTAGCGTTGATTATCCAGTTTGCATCCGCACTTGGGGTAATCAAAAATACCGCTTGAACAGCAGTATTTAATGATGAATTATATTCCTAGAGCTAAAATTTATTTACTTTTTTTCTTCGCCGCGCCAACATCGCTCTTTTTATTTCCAGCCGTTTCTTGGTTTTGTGAGAATGTGTTTTTCTGCTTTCTCCTACAGCGTTACTTCTTTTTGCCATATATTTTTTGCTAAATTAATTATGTATGATTGAGTATAACACAAAAATCCAAAAAATGGAAACGTTCCGAAATTTTTCTATAAAATCTTTTTTCCGAGGTACGTATATCCGCAATCCGGCGGGTTAATTCTTCAAAATAATCAAATGGCAAATCAGGATTTTTTAGCCGTTCATCGTCCATAACAAAACCTTTGACGATATATTCGCGCAAATGCGCAGTTGCCCACTGACGAAAGGCTGTCCCTTGAGGAGATTTGACACGATACCCAACTGCAATAATAAGGTCTAAATTGTAATATTTCACAATATATTCCTTATTATCTGCTCCAGTTCGTCGGAATTCCCGACATACTGAATCTGCTTTCAATTCACTATCCACAAATATATTTTGAATATGTTCTGTAATGGTCGATCGCCCTTTTTCAAATAACTTAGAAATTGCGTCTTGGGTGAGCCATACGGTATCACCTTCAAAACGAACATCGATTTTTGCTTGTCCGTCTTCAGTTTTATAAATAATGATTTGCGATTTTTGAGTTTCTTCTTTCATATTTTTTTATACTTTTATTACCCCGCTCATCAATCGCGGTAATAATAAATCCCGACTTAACAATACTTAAAGAATACCTCCATAAAAACCACTTGTCAAAACAAAAAACGCCCTTAAACCAGGCATTTTTTGATAATCGCACTTCCGCGACCCAGGTCGGTCGCTTCCGCCTTCGCGTAAAGCTACGGCTATATGGCCAAGTTTAGCTTTTTACTCTGAACTAAATCCTAAAGCTGTTTTCCGTTCAAGAAATTCAGAGTATTCAAGGTCTTTAAGAGCAGAAACATATTCCTCAATATGTTTTTTTGGTAGAAAATCATCTGTGTCTTGCAGGATAACCTTAAAGTATTCCATTTTCTTTTCTTTTGGGGCATTAAATCGAGACCACGCCACTGAACCTTCGTTTTTTAACAGTTCTGTAAGCGAACGCATATTCGCAAGTGCGTCGACACTCTTAATAAAATAAGCGTCTTGGTTCAAACGAAGCCGTTTTAAATTTTCATTTTTTCTATCAATCCAGTCGGTGATTGTTTTGTCTTCGGTTAATGCAGACACGATATTTTTGACTTCACTGCCAAACTCTGTCTCAACATCCTCTATCAGATATTCACAGCCTTCTACGGTATCGTGCAGAATAGCGGCGGCAACTAATGCTGGGTTAGCCGTGTATCTAGCAACGATAATGCCAACTTCAAGCGGGTGCACGACATAAGGAATTTTGCCATCACCCTTTCTTACTTGCCCTTTGTGAAGCTCGATTGCTTTTGAAAGAGCTTTTTCCACGAGATTATTTGTGTTATCCATATTTTTTTGATTAATTATTTTTATTGCTGATTAAGCCGTGTTTGTTCTCGTTCGACCTAGCCAAAAACAAAAAAGCGGCTAAGAGATTTCACCAAAAGATATTGCTATCTCTTAGATTGAAATCTCCCAACCGCTTTTACGATTAGTCGCTTATTTCATTTGGCTCTCCGCAGATTTCCCAGATTGCCTACCCCGAAGGGAGAAACAGGCGGTTCGTGATTACCTGCACGAACTACAGCTTTATTATCAATTACGCTTTTATTATAGCAAACTGGTTGAAAAAAGCAATTTTACGGCTCTAAATTGTACTTGTTATTTTTATTCTTCATAATTTTCCGAATCAAGACTTTCCTGCATATATTCATACACAGTTTTAATAACTTCTTTTACAACATCAGAACAATTTTTGTAGCGCATCTTTTCTAAAGCCACATCACGAAACCGCCGAATTGGTTCAGAAATCAATGCGTGAATACCGGATGTACATTGATCCACTTTGGATGAGAATAAATATGAAGATGCTCAGGATCAAAAAAATCCAGATTGCTTATAAAACGGTCAAAATTGCGTAAATAGTCTGAATTGGATAATGTCGCTTTCATATTGCCATTTTACCTGTAGAGCGTGTTTGTGTCAATATACGCCCTACAGGGAATAAAAGACGGAAAACATCGCTTTTTAGCCTATTTTGTTGATATCTACAAGTCCAGCATCAACTGCTTTTAATTCGTTAAACGTATCATTACGATTCGTTCTTGTTCGGCGAGAGGTGGAATAAAACTTATGCGAAGTATATACTCAGGGCTGGTTCGATTTATGAAAAACGGGAGTTGTTGAGTTGCTTGCGAAGCAGATTAGTTTTGATGGATAAGGAAATACGATTAGAAAATCATGATACCAAAGCCGCGACCGCCAACGTGTAACTGCAATAATCACAATCAGGATCAGCGTCTGGAATACTATCGCTATTTAGACATTTATGAATTTTAAAAATGATTTTTTCTACCCAAGAATTATCGCCTTTATAAGGAATCAAATTAACCCGAAATTCCAGCTTCTGATCAAAAGCTTTAGCATCAGCAATTCCGTTGCAATAAACAAAATAGCCGGTATCAGAAACCTTATAGTCATTTCGCCTCAAGAGCCACTGATAGATTTCCATTTGCCTTTTATAACCGATCTGCCAATCTTTATTGAGCTCGGTGATGTCCTCATCCTTTGATGTTGCCTTGTAATCAACGACAATATATTCGCCTTTGGAGTTTTGCCAGAGATCGTCAATCGCACCGAATACTAAAAAGTTAGTAAGCTCGTGCAGATGTTGAATGCCGGTAAAGTTATGTCTCCATTTGTCCAAGTCCTCGTGGACAACAGGGCGAGCATCAACGTCGTACTTCTCAATCAACGGATGTTTGGTGCCATTTGCCCGGTGGATATCAAACTCTTGTTTTAATAGAGCGTCAACGGCGGAGTTCAAAGTAAATGGATACCCAGGTGGCCGACTAATTCCCAAACGCCGATCCAAATAAAAACATCGCGGACAGTTTAAAAATAAATCGATTTTTGATCGGGATAGTTTGAACGGTTCTTTTGATTTTGGTTCGTATAGATTGCGCGTACGCTGGGAGTTGTAGTATTGGGACATAAATTATTGCGCCGACATGGCATTTTATTTTAATCAGCCATATATCTGCTAAAACGGCTTATATAATCCGCGCCACAGTCCTCTCGCATTCTAGCAAACACCATTTGCGCCGATTTGTACTTACTTGCCGGTAGAGAATCAACGTATTTGTATCTTTTATATTTTGGCTGCCATAAAGCGATCAACAATCCATTTAAGTACACGAACAAAGAATATAAAATACTATCAGCTTGTTCCGATTTTAGCATTCCCTTGAGAATAAATTTGTCACCAGGAAACCGAATATGAACAGTCAACGGCCCGATCTCATTACAAATCATCCGCACCGCCGCATAGCGAATAACACCATTGGAATGCTGTAATAATTGAAAAAGCCAAGGAAAAAGAAAATCAGGCTGTGCTTCTTTGTCATGTAAATAATAAATAACTGAAATCGAAACTACAAAATCCTCCTGCCGCCATTCCTCAACTATTTTATCGTATTCGCGCGGCGCGTCGTTAACTAAATTTTTAATATCTTGATATTCATCCCTACCGCACTGAGCGCTATATAGCAACTTGCTGACTCTACGCGCGGCTAAATGACTATCGTTTTTGTCGGCACTTAGAATAGTCTCAAAGCATTCTTTGATAGTCTTTATAGTTACGGTTTTTTGATTTCTGGTCATAAATTTAGGCTGTTGGCACTGATCATGGCGTTAATTGATTCCCTCTTGGTCTTGTATCTCTTTTTGTCCGAGGCAGTTATTAAGAAATCCTTAATAACTGAATCTTGATTGAGTTCTCCCGATTGGAATATGTTTTTAAGATGTATATTGATATTGGCGACAGTCGTCTGAAAAAGCTCTGCCATAAGCTTTTGCGTCAGCCAGACATTTTCATGCTCAAATCTGACTTCAACGCGGGTTTTCCCGTCTCCGGTCTGATAAATAATTATTTGCGATTGTCGATTGTTTTTTTTCATTTTTATTTAAACAATTCTGCCCCTCCAGAGGCGGGCAGGCGCGGGCTTTGGCTACTACTTACAGAATACCCCCATCACCGCCGCTTGTCAAAACAAAAAACGCCCTAAAAACAGGCATTTTTTGATAATCGCGTTTCCGCGACCCATGTCGGTCGCTGGAACTACGCATGGCTTGGCTCCCGGGGTCGGACTCGAACCGACAACAAATTGGTTACACGTAATCTCAATGTTTCCATTGGGCGTGGACTATATCATTGCCCCTCTTCAGGGCATGAGGCGCTTCACCCGACATAAATCGGATTACTCCCAAAGGGATAGTCTCTGAACCTTCCCGCCACATTGGCTGGCTTGGCTGCTGATTACCATAGCCCGATTACTCTCGAACTTTAGGCTTCCAGCAATTCACCTCATTTTTCAATCCCGATTTCTCGGAAAAGCTGCGTTTTTTTGTGTCACAGCCAACTGCTCTACCATTGAGCTACCCGGGAAAAATAATCAATTAAATGTCAAAGAACAAAATCCAAATATCAAATTTCTAAATTCAACCAGCAAAAACTATACTACCGACTTTTTAATGATTTGTAAAGCCTCAATAATCTTCCAGCAACTGCATATCTTTGGATGCGGAAATTTTTTCCAAGGCCTTAGCCTCGATCTGGCGAATGCGCTCGCGCGTAACGCCAAACTCCTGCCCCACCTCTTCCAAGGTGTGCGCCACCCCGTCCTCCAGGCCAAAACGCATTCTGATGATTTTCTGCTCACGCGGATTTAAAGCCTTTAAAACTTCTTGCACGTGCGAACGCAAAAGCTGTAAAGACGCGATCCGGGCCGGGCTAATCGTTTTTTCGTCCTCGATAAAATCTCCGAGCGTGGAATCACGGTCGTCCTCATCCCCGACCGAAGTCTCAAGCGAAACCGTGTCCTGCGAAATTTTGATAATGTAGCGAATCTTGGTGATATCTTCGCCCATCTCAGCGGCTAACTCCTCTGGCTCCGGTTCGCGGCCCAAAATTTGCGTCAATTCGCGTTGCACTTGCTGAAATTTATTGATCGTCTCCACCATATGCACTGGAATGCGAATCGTCCGAGATTGATCCGCCAAAGCCCGCGTAATCGCCTGCCTAATCCACCATGTGGCGTAAGTAGAAAATTTATAACCTTTGCGGTAATCAAACTTTTCCACCGCCCGGAATAAGCCGATATTGCCTTCCTGAATCAAATCCAAAAGCGACAAACTTCGACCGGTAAATTTTTTGGCGATGGAAACAACCAGCCGCAAATTGGCTTCGATCAGCCGCTTCTTAGCCTCCAAGTCACCCTGCTCTTTGCGTTTGGCCAAAAGTACTTCTTGCTCGGATTTTAAAAGCGACACCTTGCCGATTTCCCGCAAATACATCTGGATCGAGTCATTGGAAATATCAGATAAATCCAAAGATTTGGCCGAAGTAACGAGCGATGATAAATGGGGCAGAGTGTCGTCGTCGCCAGCCGGCTTTTTGACCATTTGCCAACCAGTATGGCTAAGCACGCCGTCTTCGGTTTCCAAAACCGAAACATTAAGCCGCTCCAGCTCGTCCAGGGTTTCTTCTAATACATCCATGTAATCTTCAACCTGCGTAAACGTGTACAGCAATTCTTTTTGGGTGATAAAACCGCGGGTTAAGCCTTTTTTGATGAGCTGAGCAATCGCCTCTGCGGATGGCGGCAGGCTTTTTTTATAGCGTTCCGGTTTAGCGCTTATCTTGACCGGCGCGCGCTGCCCCACAATTTTTTTGACCGACGATTTTATCGGTTTCTTGCCGACTTTTTTGCTGACAGCGCCATTGCTTGGCTTTTTACCGGCCAGCTTCTTGATTTTTTTTGATTTTAATTTTTCTTTTACTTTTGACATAATTACTAAACTTAGGTTGATAACAAACGGGCATTAACGCACTGACTTTAAATCATCCATTTGTTTCGTCAATTCTAGAACTCTCTGCTCGTTGCCCTCCTCGGCTTCGGCAAGTTTAATCTGCCTAATTATTTTGTCACGCTCCATGCCTAATGCTTTACTGGCTAATCCGCCGGTTAATCGTAAAAACTCTCTTTGCGCCTCGGCTAAATCCAAATCTAAATAATCTTTAGAAGCCAACAGCAAAACTTCCTCCATTAAAAGAGAATGCTCTTCCTGATACTTGGCTATAACCTCAGTAGTAAGGTTTTTCTCATTATACTTTTCCCGCACTACTTTGTAAAGGTGGTCTAAGGCTGGATCCTCTAAAATCAGCGCCGGCAATTCTGCCGTGACTTTCAGCCGATGGATATAAGTAATCACTAAAGCCAACAAGTGCATAGCAATTCCTTCCGGAGTAACCATCGCCATGGCTGGATATTGCTTAACGCCTGACTTCACCGGATTAGGCGCCTGTTTCGCCTGTGGCGACCGCTCCCAGCCTCGCGTCAGTTCAAGGACCGGCACATTTAGCATTAGAGCCAATTTATCCAAAAAATGAGCCCGCTCAACCGCATCGCTAATTCCCAGAATTAAAGGCAGTAATTGATTGCGAATCTCTTTCTTATCTTCTACGCGATTCAGGTCAAATTGTTTCAACAGCATCGCTCTAAAAAAATCGACTAAATGTTCGCTCTCTTTGATCGCCACGCTCCATAACTCCGGCTTTTTTCTGATTAGTTCGTCTGGATCTTTGCCTTGCGACAGCCGAATAACTTTTGTGTTCAACCCCAAAGAATTAGCAATTTGATATGCTCGGCCAGCGGCGGTGACTCCGGCCACGTCCATATCAAAAGCCAGCAGAATATTGTTAGTAAAGCGTCTAATTAGCTCAAAATGCCCGACAGTAAAGGCCGTCCCTGACACAGCCACGACATTTTTAACGTCCACCGAGTGGCTGGCGATCACGTCCATGTACCCTTCCACCAACACGACTGCCCGATTCTTTCTGATGCTGTCTTTAGCTTTATCAATGCCGTATAAAATTCGGCTTTTATCATAAACCTCAGTTTGCGGCGTGTTGATGTACTTTGGCTGATCCGGCGCCTCGGCCAAAATTCGACCGCCAAAACCGACTACCTGACCGTGTTCATCGTTAATTGGAAACATGACTCGCCCCCTAAATAAATCGTAATACTCAGCTGTTTGCCCGCGTATAGCCGCTGAATGTTTAACTAACCCGCTTCCAACCATTTCTTCGGCGGTAAAACCCTTTTTTTGCAAAAAATTAAATAAAATCCGCCATTCGTTCGGGCTATATCCCAATTTAAAATTATCCAAAGACAGATCGTCCACTTGTCGCGCTGTTAAATACGCGCGAGCACTAGCGGCGGCACCGGAACGCAGGAGAGTTAAATGATAAAACTCGGCCGCCAGCTTTAGTATTTCCAGTATCCGCGCTTTGCGCGAGTCTTCGCGGCGATCAAAATGCAAAAGTGGAACCCCAGCGCGCGCGGCTAAAATTTTTAAAGCCTCTTTAAAATCAATATTTTCGTAGTCGCACAAAAAAGTAAAAATGTCCCCGCCCTTACCACAGCCAAAGCACTTAAAAATCTGCTTCTCCGGAGAAATCATCAGCGAGGGCGTGTCTTCTTCGTGAAAAGGGCACTTGGCTTTAAAATTTGCGCCGGCCGGCTTTAGCTCGATATATTCACGGATAAAATTAACAATATCAAGGCGTTGCTTGATTTGTTCCGCGGTGTTGGTCATGATACTTATTCGCTGATTAGGCGAAATTAAAAAAACAATCCCCCGTCACCGTAACCCTGCTCGGTTAAAAAAGAGGTCACGAGCTTGAGGGTTAAAAGGACGATCATCGTTACCGAAGAGATAAAAATAACTTGCCAGACGAATCTATTGGGATTTTTAATCAAGGCTATCAGAACGACGAATAGAAACACGATATTCAGCAAGATCAGCGGCCGATCCATGATGTAACTATAAAACTTAATATCCAAAAAATATAAACCCAAAAAATTTGGAATAAATCCAATAATCATGGCCAATGTCTGGCGATGTTTAAAAAATTTGTAAATCCGCTTTACCACGTTTACTTTAGGACGCTAAAGAATCTTGGTATGATACCGGCAATCTCGCCTGCCGTCAAGCCGCGTCACTGGCAAATGATGACGTGGCAAGCCACATCGCTCGCGAACGACGTGGCAAGCGATAAATTGACTGATTTTACTTAAAAGTCGGCTCTTGCGGCAGTAATGGCTTCGGCGGCGGCAAAGGCGCAGTGGCTACTGGCGTGCCAGAAGGTGGTTTATCGCCTTTTATCATTTTTGTGCCGCACTCTGGACAATGATAATGCCCCGCGACTTTTTTCTTGTTGAACACCGAATTCAAAAGCAACATAAAAATTAAACCCAAAACGAACCCGAGCGGCAAATTGCGAAAATATAACCCCACCAACATACCAAACAACATCCCAAAAGCCAGGTTAGAACCGATAAATTTTACGACTGGATCAATTTTTTTTGATTTTTCTTCAGGCATGGTTTTTAAATTGACGGATTGCCTGTAATCCTGAAAAAAGAAGAAGGCACTTCGTCGTAATTATGATCTTGCCGCCAGCTAAAGTCCAGGACTGCCTGATACAACTGCTCGGCGGCGGTTAACTCATACGCTGTTAAAGGCAAATCGATCTGGCTAGTGGTGCTGGGCAAAAGTTTTTGAACTTCTTGACATTTCGGCAGGCCGGGCGGAATCAAACTAAGCCAACGCTGGCCTTTCTCGTAATAAAGCCTTAACCCTAAAGAATCACCAGCCAGGCAACTATTATACCAAATCGGCCGCGACGAATTGTTTATTAACATTATTTTAACGGTTTCGTGCGCTTGATAGTCGTTTTTATCGAGCCGCAGTTCTATAGTTCGCTTATCTCCTAATGGCCGCGTCATTCCCCAATTCCAGTATGCCGCAAAAACCCCTGCCAGCAACCCAGCCACCATCAAACACAAACCCAGCGCGATGATAAAATGTTTAATCCGGGCACTAAGTTTGATGCTAATCAAAGCGCTGACTAAAAAAATGATTATACCCCAAACTAAAAAATCGATAATGCCTGCCAGCAAGCTCGGCACTTTAAAAATACTGAGCCCTAGCCCGGTCGCCGTATAACAGCCACTTTTCAAAAAAAAATTCTGCGAATAATCAACACAACCGCCCAAAAAAATATTCGCGCTGTAAAAAATGACGGTGAGCAGTATCGCCAGCAATATCTTTTCCTGGATAAATTTTAATAAAAAATCTTTTAAGGGCATGATATCCACCTCAGTTAAATCATTCAGCTTTTTCACTTCCTAAATATCCGCTGATAGCCTCAAAAATAGGTCTTTTAATACCATCATACCGAATTAAACCCCAATTGGCCCCCTGGCCCATTCCGCCATTATTTTGTGGCAAGCGTTCATCACTCCAGTAATACCAGGTGACGGGCAAATTAATTTTAGCCGCCACGCCATAAACAAATTTTGCCAATCTCGCTTGTTCTTCTTCGGAAACTTCACTGGCGGGCTGTCCGATCTCGCTGATTACGAGCGGCCATTGGTTATTGTATTTGGCAACCAACGATTGCTCGCGGGCAATCGCTGCTTTAATTTGATCTTCTTGCAAATACGGATTGGCTCCATATGGATGGAAACTTAAAACGTCAAAATAATCACCGCCGCCCAGGGACAAAACTTGATCTTCAAAACCAGTGTTATCTCTTCCTTCGGCACTAAGTGTAACCACTACTTTGGCATTGGGATTTGCTTCCTTAATGACTGGGTAAGTCGCCTTGAGGAGCTCGACGAATTCTTCTGGCGAGCCGTATTTAAATAAATCAAGACTGGGTTCATTCCATATTTCCCAAAAATAAATAATATTTTTGTTTGAGCTTACTTCATCTCGAACGAATTTTTGCCATTCACCCATTTCTTCGGGAGTAAACCCGCGATCTTTTGGTTTAGCTTGATGACCCTGCAATAAACCAATCGGATATAACCCCTGTTGGGCAGCACGCAGGGCAATTCGATCAGCTAAATAATTATTTGATTGAAAAGAATAACTTAGTTTTACCCCGTCAAAGCCAGCGGACTTTATATTTTTCATATCCTCTTTGAGTTCGGTGGTTATTTGCGAAGAAGACATGTTCTGGCCGCCAAAAATTACGTCCAAACCGTTTAATTGGAGACTATACCTATAGAAGACACTTTGGCGCGGGTATGATAAAGTCGGAACGCTGAGTTTAGTAAACTCCGGCACAATGTAAAGTTGATACAAATAGTAACCGGCAATTAACAATATCAATATCGCGATAACAGAAGAAACAATTTTGAGTGCTTTTTTCATGTTTTTGATATTGTCCGGCGATGCTCGCCTAGCCGTATCTTTAGCGAAGGCTGCTCGCTTTTGCGAATCTAAGAGCGGACTTCGTCACGCCTTAGATTCGCTCCAGCGAAGCGATGGCGGTGTCTGTTTGAAAATATCCGAACGGAACTGGCTGGGCTCGGCGGGCGGAATTCCCCCCACCCCCCCCTTCCGCCACGCCCTCGCCTTGAACCGGAGCGGAAAGGACGATTTCAATTTTTCTTTGGCGGCAAATTCTAAACCAAATCCTTTTTCTTCTCCTCAAATTCCTTCTTGTCTATCTCACCTTTGGCGTATCGTTCTTTCAAAACCTCAAGCGCGGATTTTTCGTGATTGTTAGTACCACGAGATTGGCTGGTAAGCCATTTGATAAGCGCGACAATGCCCGCGATTATCAAAACCCACCAGAGAATCATAAAAATCCATCCGAAACCGCCAAAAGGCCCGAATCCAAAGTTCATCATATTGTTGTTTGTTGAATTATTACCGCCAAAGGGAGACGACCACCCTCCCCACATCATATTCATCATCGGCATCCACCCGCCGCTTCCAGCGGGGAAGGCCGCCGACGTGTCGCAACCGGAAAGTCGCTTGCCCATGACGATATGTATTTGCTCCTCGCCGTCTTCGCCGTGCGCTTGGATCATCATGGCGTTCATGGCGGCGTGAGAATTTCCGGCTATTTGGCCCATAAAGTATTCTCCAAGTACTCCATACTGCTCATCGTTCAAATTCTCGCAAGCAACCTCTTTGGCTTGCAGTTTATCCCAAAGCTCTTTGCCCTCTTGTTCTTCGCGCGTGGTGTGCTCAACGACTTCTTCCCAATCCGCCGTAGAGTTGGAAAATCCGCCCATCATTTGAGCGTTTGCACTTTGAGCAAACGAGCCAATGACGACTACGGAAAGGATAGTGAAAATAAGTTTTTTCATAATGCTATAAAACCTTCTAGGACTGCGGTAGAATAAAATAAAGGTCGAGCAATTAAAATTGTTTAACTAACTAACCGCAATCCTATGGATAACAATATTAACAAATTATTTATTGGTTTGGACTTGCACAAAAACACTTCTAGCTTCTGCGTGAAAAACTACGACGGTCAAGTGTTGCGTGAAGAACAAATTCTCACCGACAAAAATCAGTTTCGTGGCTTTATTAATTCCTTTAAGGGGCAAAAAATGTCGCTGGTACTCGAACCGGTATCCCAGTGGTACACCTACGCTGATTTCTTGGAGTCGCTGGGAGTGGAAGTCCACCTTGCTCACCCGATGAAAGTTAAAGCGATCGCTTCAGCCCGGATCAAAAATGACAAAATCGATGCCGCCATCCTCACTGACCTCCTACGTACTAACTGCCTGCCAAAGGCTTATCTGGCTCCCGCACCGGTCAGAAACTGGAAGGAAATCGTCCGCTTTAGAGCTTCGCTACTTAATCTGCGCACGCAAGTTAAAAACAAGATTCACGCTATTCTCCACAAACACGGCTTAAAGCACACTTTCTCCAATCTGTTTGGCAAAGCCGGCACCGTTTGGCTGAAAACACTTAATCTGCCACAGCCATTTGCGACTAATTTACCAACTTGGCTCAACTTGATTGACTACTTAACTGTCCAGATCAAACAGGCCGAGCAACGAGTAGAGCAGTTGGTAATTGAACAGCCAGCGGCAAAATTACTGATTTCAATCTCGGGTATTAGTTATGTCTCGGCTTTAACCATTATGGGTGAAATCGGCGACATTAAACGGTTCCCTTCGGCTAAGCAGTTAATGGGGTATGCCGGACTTGTGCCGTCAACTTACAGCTCCGGTGATACGGTACGTCACGGACGAATTACCAAAACCGGCTCTAAATGGTTAAGATACATCATGATTGAATCAGCGCAACACCAGCAATTGTGCAAGAAGAAACCGGGATTTGGCTCTTACTACCTCAAGCTCAAACAGCGAAGAGGTACCGCCACTGCTACCGTGGCTACTGCCAGGAAACTCTTGGCAGTAGTGTGGAGGCTACTTGTGGACGGGCGACCGTTCCAAGCAACCCCTCCCCATTGTGGGAAGACTAGGCCGTTGGCCTAAAAAATATCGTCTTTTAGGACGCAGTTCATAATTGCCAGACCTAGTGTTTCCCACAGCTTTAGAATGTGGCATTGGCCACGGATCGGTAAGTGAGCTATGGTCTCATCATTACCACATTCCTCGCAGTAGTCACTGCAGCAGTGTTAGTGATAATTGAAAAAGAACTAATCAGTCTTGTCCGCTCTCCCGCCGCTCTATTTAAAGTCCTTGACAGGTTTTATCGGTATTTGTAGTTTAGCCAAAAACCAAAACTTTGTCCGACTTCTCAACCATTTTTAATAAATCGGGCATTGTGGAAACAGGACATACTTTACTTTCTTCCTTGCCGCGCACCTTGAGGCAACTGCCGCAAGCGTAGATTTCACCCTTCAACTCTTTGAATTCCGTTACTTTTGCCGAAACATCAAAATCCTTGGTGTCAGGAATAGTGTCCAATTCCGAACCCTCGCTCATCAAAAAGATTTCTACTTGGTGGTTAGATTTGAGCGCGGTAATTCCGAGGCGGAATGTATTCCATGCGTGCTCCGGTTTATTGGATTGTAAAATGATGCCGAGCTTCATAAGTGTATTTTACTATTCTAAATCGCTTTTGCCAATGTTGCATTTTGAGCAAAGCGTTTGCAGATTTTCTAAAACTGTTTCCCCGCCATTTGCCCACGCTTTGATATGGTCAACATGGAGAATTATTGTTGGGTCTGTTGCGGGCGACCTACCGCAGTTTTTACACTTGAAATTATCTCGCCTCATCACAATAAAGCGTAGTCGCCAGTTAATGCCGCGTTTTGTCTTATGAAAAGTCGATGGTTCAACCTCAACATTTCTTATCGCTTCCTCGGACGAAGTTCGTTCCTCGTTGTTAATATAAGCAACAAATTTTTCCAATGCTTTTCGCCAAGTACCAAAGCGATTTTCGTAAGTGCCGACATGATATTTAGAAAGAGGTTTTTGTACTTCGGCGTAGCGAGGTTGTCTGCCTAACTTTATCCATATTTCTTCCAAATTTTGGAATAAATCTTCTTCAGGAAGGTTCATCGGCGTTCGGGTTTTTTCTAGTCCAGCTTTTCCTAAAGCGTTGAACCAACTACCAAATCGCCGAATATAAGTCGTAGTCCCATACTTCCCGCGCTCATCATTTTCTTCTCGACTTACAGCTGTTTTATTCAACTCCGAATCAACCCGCTTTAACTCGGTCAAATTTATTATGGAGCTTTCCGCTTCAACGGCGAGCTCTACGAAGGAAGCCACGAGCCAATTATTTCCAAGAAACTTTTTGATGACGTTCAACAAGTGATGAACAATCGAGGCAAGAAAAAAAGGAAGCGAAAACACGAGTTTGCTTTTTCAGGATTTATGCGTTGTGGAAAATGCGGTTGTCTCATCACCGCCGAAACCCAAAAGGGACACATCTATTATCATTGCACCAAGAAAAAGCAAATCTGTAATGAAAAATATCTGCGCGAGGAAGCACTTGTTGAACAGATGAAATCCGTCATTCAAAAAGTTTTTATTCCCGACGATTGGGCGGAGAATGTGCTTGCCGAGCTAGACCGCGAAAAAACGAGTATCCAAAACGAGGGTCTTTCTTTTGTTCAAAATCTGAAATCTCGGAAAACAGAAGTTGAGCAGAAAATAGATCGGCTTCTTGATATTTACATCGAGGGCAAAGGAATATCGCCGGACGAGTATCAAGCCAAGAAAGCAAAACTGCTGGGCGAGAAAGCCGATATTGACCAAGAAATCAGAGATTTTGAACAAAAGGGAAATAATTGGCTCGAACCGATGCGAGAAGTCATTTTATTGAGTAGCCAAGCTAAAATTTTTTTGTCGCAGGGCGACAAAACGCAAATCCGCGCATTTCTCAAAAATGTCGGCTCGAACTTTATGCTGAATTCAAAACGGCTTGAAATTTCCCCGAAA
>LBRC01000006.1 GCA_000991205.1 Parcubacteria group bacterium GW2011_GWA2_36_10
GAGCAAGTAATCTATATTTTCCTCTCCCTTTCAGGAGAGTTTTTGTTTTAATAATTGGCCATTCCAGCCACCAAGCATTTTGCCAATTTCGTTTAAAGCCAGCGATAAATTAAGATACTTTTTTTGATCCAAAGATTTTGTTTCCCACAAGATTAATAACATTATTTTTAGAGTATCTAATTTTTGCATTGCCTTGCCTAGATAAGGCAATTTTTCTTCCTTTTTTAAGAAACTCGCAATAGTAATATTCTCAATTAATTCTAATAATAAATTATCTATCTTTTGTCCCAGCGTATATTTATGTGTTTTAGTTAAAATTAAATAATAACTATACCAAAGTAAATAGACATTCTTGGTTTTTTCTAAAATAGGTAAAATTCCCGTGGGGGGGGGAGCCTTAAAAGCAGATTGTTGCGTATTATGAAAATTCAATTCATTCATAGTTATATCGATATTATTTCATTAGATAATTTACTTTTAGCTTGGCGTGAATTTATCGTGGGTAAGAAAAACAAAAAAGATGTTCAACTATTCTCAAGATACTTAATAGATAATATTATACAACTTCAGCAAGAACTTAACAATTTCACTCACCAATCATCAGGTTATGTTGCTTTTAATATTTCAGACCCTAAACCTCGTAATATTCATAAAGCCAGCGTGCGAGACAGATTATTGCACCACGCTATTTACAGACAACTTTACCCATTCTTTGATCAAACTTTCACAAGTGATTCTTATTCTTGTCGAGATAACAAAGGCACCCATAAAGCCATTAATAAATTCAGAAGTATGGCCTTAAAAGTAAGTAATAATAATACTAAAACTTGTTATATCTTAAAATGTGACATTAAGAAGTTTTTTGCCAACATTAACCATACAACTTTAAAAGATATTTTAAAATAATATATTCCCGATCAAAATATTCTTTGGCTATTAAATAAAGTCATAGATAGTTTTGAAGTCTCACCAAATACAGGTTTGCCCCTAGGCAATTTAACCTCACAACTATTTGTCAATATCTATATGAATGAGTTTGATCAATATGTAAAACATAAACTTAAACAAAAATATTATATTAGATACGCTGATGACTTTGTTTTTCTTTCAAATAATAGACAAGAGTTATTAAAAATAATCCCAGAGCTTAAAAATTATTTAGGCAAAAAACTTCAATTAACTATTCACCCCGAGAAAATATCTTTAACTACTCTAGCCAGCGGCTTAGACTATTTAGGGATAATTAATTTCCCTCATCATCGTATCTTAAGAACTAAAACTAAGCGTAGAGTGTTAAAGCGAGTAAATGAAAAGAATTTAGCCTCTTATTTAGGTTTTTTAAAACATTGTGATAGTTATGAGCTACAGAATTTAGTGATAAATAAAATAGGCCCACTTGATTAAGTAAGTCTATTTTAAAGAAAGTTTATTTTATTCTCTAGTTTTTTCTAAAACTTCATCTAGTGAAGTGATGCCATCCAGAGCTTTTAAGATGCCGTCTTGCAACATCGTCACCATACCTTCTTCGATAGCTATTTTTTCAATGTCATATTCGGAAATATTGGCCGACAAAATAATCTTTTCTATTTTTTGGTTCATGGTCAAAATTTCATACAGACCAATGCGTCCTTTATAGCCTAAATGGCCACACTTTTCACAGCCTTTGGCACTAAAGAATTTTAAGTTAGTCAAATTATCTGGCTTAGCACCTGATTGCGGACTGATGCTATTCAAAGCATTCAGCACTAGCGTCAAAGTTTTGTTATCTATTTCAGTTTCTTGCTTGCAGTCTTGGCATAATTTTCGAGAGCATAAGGTGGCCAGTCAAGGCGGCATTGATAGCCGTGTCAGCGGTTTCTAGATCACGAATTTCACCGACCATCACGATATCTGGGTCTTGTCTTAAGATAGCACGTAAGCCTTTGGCGAAAGTATATTTATTTTTTCTTTCAATGCCGCCAGGATTAGCACTGCTATTATCAAAATCACCGTCGCTATTTTCTACTTGACTTTGGACGATGCCTGGAAGCTTGTATTCTATCGGGTCTTCTAAAGTAATAATTTTGGTATCAGCTTGATTAAGCTTATTTAAGATGGCATACAAAGTAGTAGTTTTGCCACTTCCCGTCGGACCAGTGGTGATGATCATGCCATTTGGTTTAGTCACTTCATTGGCTAGATCATTAAAAGCTTTTCCTCTTAAACCCAAGGCTTCAAATTGTAAACCTACACTGGAGGCTCTTAATAAACGCATGACAATACTTTCGCCATAAGTAGAGGGTATAGTGGATACTCTGACGTCTATTTTGTCATTACTTAAATTGATAGTAAAGCGTCCATCTTGTGGTTGATTGGTGACATTGAGTTTGAGTTCAGCTAGTAGTTTGATGCGGGAGCTAATTTTGTGCCAGTTTTCAGCCGGAATAGTGGCGGCTTGTTGTAAAACACCATCAATACGCAAGCGAACCTTGACTGCTTGCTCTTCGGTTTCAATGTGGATATCTGAAGCATTAAATTTTAAAGCCGCCGCGATGATTAAACTGATCATTTCTGTCACATTGGTTTGATTCAGTAAGGTTTGTAAAGTTTTTAGATCGCTTAAATTTTCATTAAAGCTATTTAAATTTTCCGCACTGATATTGACGCCTTCAATTTGTTCAATGATGGGAATTTTATCATAGATAGCTAGGGCAATATTTAAGCTCGCTTGTGAAGTCAAATAAATTTTTAAGTGGGCATGATATTTATCTTCTAGTTCTTTTTTTAATTGACCAATTTGAGGATTGTCTGGATTGGTCGAGGCTAGACGTAACTCCTCATTAGTATATAAAAAACAAACCGCTTGTAAAGCTTTGGCTTGCTCTGCTTTGATGACCTTGATAGCATCTTGGGAAATAGGAAAACTTTTTAAATTAATATAAGGCCAGCCTGTAGTGGTGGCTTGTTTTTTTACCTCATCTTCTTTGCGTTGCTCTTCTAGGTCACTTAATTTTTTGTCTAAAATTTCTTCTTTGTTTGTATCCATAAAATTGTATATGCCCCGAGTTTTTATCGAGGGGTTGCTTCTGTTATTATACTTTTGGCGTTAATAAAAGTCAAAGCTAATTACAAAGGCCTTTCCCCGCGCCTTTATTTGTTTAATCAAAAACTCCTCCCCGCTACGGGGAGGAGTTTTAAGATAAATTTATTCAACTAAGCGAGGGAGATGGCGAGCAGCTAGACGATGTATTTTACTCAAGGAAGTCTTTTTGCTGGTGAGGTGTAAAAATGTTTCTGTCCAGACGATAGTGTAATAAGCGCCGAAGAAAGAAATAGCCGAGATTAATAAAGCAATAAAACAGATTGAACCGACTACCATCAAAATCAAGAAGCCTAAAGCACTGACATTAGAAACTAGATAGCCCAAGATTAAAAATGGTGTAATCAAGAAAGCGCTAGCAGCGATTAAGGCCATAGTATAAACAACAGTAAAGAGTAGCATGGTCAAAGCATTTTCTAAGCTTAAAATCCAATTAAATCTAAATAAGGTCCAAGCATTTGCCAGGGCTCGAGGAGTTGATTGTTTTTTTAAGATAATATAGCTATAACCATAACGAGTAATAAAGGAAATAATGACAGTGAAAGGTACAATGACAAAAAAGAGGATTATTTTAATAATAATGTCCATGGCATTGTTTGTCTGCGTCAATGAAAGTAAATAAACAATCGGCACTATCACTCCCGCGACAAAAACAAAACCCACTAATTTATTTAAGAGATTAAGAGAGAGTAGTGGCCAAAATTTATCAACACCAATTTCTAAATCATCAAAGAGTGAACTGGTACCTAAAGTTTTTTTGCTATTAGCTTGGTTGCTTGCGTTGATCAAAGCACCTTGAGAGGCAATGGCTAGCACCAGGACAATGGCCATTAAAATTAATATACCAATAAAGAGGAAAATATTTGGTAGCATTGTCCAGTTAAGATTGACATTGGTGACATTTTTAAAAATATTCAGCCAGCTGATTAAATTAGTTGAGACAATGTCACTACTCTGTAGATTGACGATAGCATCAAAGTCTCCTGTCAGTCCCAGAGTCGCTACAAAAAGACCAAAGAAACCTAGTCGCCAATTGCTTTTTAGTATTTGCCAGGCTCGCAAATAAACTACACGATAAAAAGATTGCATATTTTTATTTTTTTATTTACTTTTTATTTTTTGAACATTTTTATTATACCACATTTTTTCAAAATAAAAAATACCCTAAATAAATTCCGCCAGTGGCGGAATTTATTTGATATCCTAGTAGTGATAAAAAATATTTCCGCAAATAAAAAAATACCCCCACTGTCTACCCGGCATCCGCCGGGTCACGACATCTCCCCCTAATTTAAGGGGGAGAAAAAGAGGGGATATTTTTAGGCCATGATACTATCAAAGTCAGCTTTTTCAATTGTTTCTTTAGCTATCAAAACTTTTACAATATCTTTGATTTTATTTTCATTTTCTTTAATGACGCGTTCTGCAGTTTTGGCAGCTTCTTCGACATAGTTAGAAATTTCTTGATCGATTACTTCCGCTGTTTTTTCACTATAATCTCGACGTTCATGGATTTCTTTACCTAAGAAAACCATTTCTTCTTTTTTACCAAAGGTTCTTAAACCTAATTTTTTATTCATACCAAATTGGGTAATGAGTGATCTGGCCATAGCCGTGGCGCGCTCTAGATCATTACTAGCGCCAGTGGTGACTTCAGCAAAAAAGATTTGTTCAGCTACTCGACCACCGAGTAAGACGGCCATCTCATCGATAAAATCAGCATAGCCATGCATTTTCTTATCTTCATTTGGTAGATTGATAGTATAGCCAGCCGCCCGACCACGAGAAATGATAGATATTTTGTGGACTGGATCGGCATGTTCTAGATAATGTGCCACGATGGCATGACCAGCTTCATGGTAGGCAGTTATTTCTTTTTCTTTATCTGACAAAATATGACTCTTTCTTTCTGGCCCCAGCAAAACTCTTTCAATGGAGTCCAAAATATTTTGTTGAGAAATAACTTTTTGATTTTGATGAGCAGTCAAAATAGCTGCTTCATTTAAAACATTGGCAAGGTCTGCTCCAGAAAAGCCCGGCGTTCTTTGCGCAACTGTTTTTAAGTCTACCTCGGGTGTCATTGGCTTGCCTTTGGCATGGATATTTAAAATCGCTTCACGGTCTTTAATATCAGGCATATCGATCACGACTTGTCTGTCAAATCTACCAGGACGCAACAAAGCTGGATCCAAGACATCGGGGCGATTGGTAGCAGCCAACACGATGACATTGGTCTGATTATCAAAACCATCCATTTCCGTCAAGATTTGATTTAAAGTTTGTTCACGTTCATCATGTGAGCCACCGAGGCCAGAGCCACGTTGACGACCGACAGCATCGATTTCATCGATAAAGACAATACAAGGAGAAGCTTTTTTAGCTTTTTTGAATAAGTCCCTTACTCTAGAGGCGCCGACGCCGACAAACATCTCGACAAATTCTGAACCAGAAATATGGAAGAATGGCACTTTGGCCTCACCCGCCACCGCTCGAGATAATAAGGTCTTACCAGTACCCGGACTACCAAGTAATAAAACTCCCTTAGGTATTTTCGCGCCCAGAGCAATAAATTTTTGTGGACTTTTTAAAAATTCTACAATTTCTTCTAGGTCATTTTTAGCCTCAATGGCACCAGCCACATCTTTGAAAGTCACTTTGATTTTTTCTTGATCGGCCATTTTGGCACCACTTTGACCAAAGCTCATAGCGCGGTTATTGACGCCACTGACTTGGCGCATCATAAACCAAATAAGCCCTAGGATAAATAAAGCTGGAATTAAGAAAGGTAAAATACTAGAAAACATGATACCGGAGTTTGGATCTTTACCGACTTCAATATTTAGAGCATTTAGTTTATTTGCTTCTACACCGTAATTTTTTAATAAATTGCTTAGAGATTCGCCAGCTTCTTTAGTGCTTTGTTTTTCACTCTTGTCTTTTAAAATAATATTTAGTTTATCACCAGTGACATTTATTTTTTCTACTTTGTCTTGGTTGATTTCTTGGACTAGTTGGCTGATAGAAATAGTTTCAACACTCTTGAAAGAGTTGTTATACAAACTAAAAATTCCACCAATTACGGCAAAGACTAGGAAGAAAATGGCAAAGTTTTTGATAATATTTTTCATATATATAATTATAGCTTATTCTTTAATTTAGCCCAACTCTTGGATGAAGACTTGGGCTAAATTTTATTTATTCAGTTTTCGTTTTTTCTGCAACTTCTGGTTTAGTTTCTTCTTTGGTTTCGGTTGTTTCGGTTATTTCAGGTTTTTCTTCTTTTTCTGACTTAGCCTTTTTTTCTACCTTAGGTTTTTCTTCTTTCACTTTTTTTTCGGCTGGCTGATTGATTGCCTTGAGAGATAAACCTAGACGGTGTTCTTTTGGCTCAATGGTTAAGATCACAAATTCATAAGTTTCTCCGATCTTGATCAAGTCTTGTGGGTTAGCCACTTTTTTATCGCTCAATTCGGAAATATGGACTAAGCCATGAATATCTTGATCTAGCTCGACGAAGACACCAAAAGGATTTACTTTCAAAACTTTTGCTTTGATTTTTTGGCCGATCTTATATTTTTTTTCTACTTGAGACCAAGGATCAGCTTGTAGTTTTTTCAAAGAAAGAGAAATTTTGGTATCATCGATTTCGATAATTTCTGCCTCAACTTTGTCACCAACTTTGACGATGTCTCTTGGATCATCGATTCTTTGCCAGGCAAGTTCAGAGATATGAACTAAACCTTCTAAGTTGTTATCAAACTCGACAAAAGCACCGAAGTCTACGACACCAGTGATGATGCCATGCACTCGGTCGCCAATTTTAAATTTGGAAACAGCGGCTTTTTGCTTTTCGTCCCAAGCGGCTTTTTCAGAAACAATTAATTTTTCTTCTTTTTCATTTAAGTCAATGATTTTAGTACGCAGATTTTGGTTGATAAAAGATTTTAAGTGAGATAAAATTTTACTTTTATCACCACCTTCAATGCGAGGGTAGTGCTCGGTAGTGAGCTGTGAGACTGGTAAGAATCCCATTACATTGCCGATCTTGATCATCAAGCCACCTTTATTAGCGTCCGTCACCCGGCTTTCTACTAATTCACCAGCTTTATACAATTTTTCTAAACGGCCCCAAGCTTTTTGGTGACCAGCTTCACGGAAAGATAATTCCATGTAGCCATTTTCATTTTCTAAATCAACCACAGTCGCTGAAGCGATGTCGCTGATTTTTAATTTATCAGAATCTTCACTTTCATCATAGATTTCTCGGCCACGAATAACTCCTGTGGTCAAGCCATCGATATCTAGATAGATTTCGTTTTTTGAGATACTGATTATTTTGCCTTCTACCAAATCACCAACTTTTGGCATATTGGCGGCATTTTTGTCTTTTAATAATTCAGCCATTTTACTAGTGGCCAAATTTTCTTCTTGTACGTCAGACATTTAATTGTTAGATTAGCCTAAAATAATTTAAGCCTTTGAGCCAAGGTTTTTAAGCTATTTGGACCCTAGCTAAAGTTTTATTAAATAAATAGCCGTCTTAAATTAACATAAATTTGAAAATAAATCAAGGGCTAAATTTGCCTTAATTTCAGCCTGATTTTGGCTTTACTTTTATCTTATTTGTTGCTAAAATTAAGGCAAATTAATCATTTAATTTTCTTAAAAATATGCAGATTTTATGGGAAGGATTTAACTATTTCAAGCTCCAAAATAGCCAACAAACTGTTTTGCTCAATCCTTATAGTTTGGATAAAAATACTAGTTTTAGTAAAATCAAGGCAGACTTGGCTTTATTTTCTGACCCCAAGTATTTAGAGGTCGGCAAAGTCAAAGACGAGGCTTTTGTGATCGAAGCGCCGGGTGAATATGAAGTCAATGAAATTTTTGTTTATGGCCATAAGATTAATGGACAAATTATTTATCTTATTAATTTTGAAGATATCAAAATCGCTTTTTTGGGAGAATTTGGGCATCAGGTTTTAAGCGATCAAGACTTAGAATTAATCGAAGGGGCAGATATTTTGATTTTACCAGTTGGTGGTGGTGATTTAACGACCGCTAAAGAAGCAGTCAAAATCATTTCTCAAGTAGAGCCACGCATAGTGATACCTAGTTGTCATCAGGCAGATAGTATCGCTTTATTTATCAAAGAGTTTGGGGTGAAGCCAGAAGAAATGGATAAATTAAAAATTAGCAAAAAAGATCTTCCTCAAGAAGATATAAAATTAATAATTTTAAAAACACAAAAATGATTTTTTTTGAGACCTCAAAAAATAAATTTTTTTTCTTAGGTTTTTTTGTCGTCATTAGTAGCTTGTTTATTACTTTAGTTTGGTTGAAATTCGCTCCCGGAAAACAAGAACTTAAAATAAAAGCAGTTGCCTTGATTTCTGATGAAGCTAAATCACAAGTAGGGGATAACTTACAAAACATGAAAGATTCTTTTTCTTTAGGTACTGAGCAGATCAAAAACTTACAAGGTGAATTAGTAAAGTCACAAAAGCAAGCAGAGTTATTGGATGTCACGCAGAAGTATTTAGAAGCTAAGCAATCTTCAAGTACCCAAGAAAATATAAAATAATAAATAAGTAATTTAACAGTAATATCTTTATGGCGAAAAAAGTTGTTAATCATAATGCTCACCTACCCATAAATAATTTTAACCAAGGACGTGTAGAAAATCTTTCCATTGTCAAAGAAATGGAAACTTCTTATTTAGACTATGCCATGTCTGTCATTGTGTCTCGTGCTTTGCCAGATGTTAGAGATGGTCTGAAGCCAGTTCATCGTCGTATTTTATATGCGATGTGGAGCATTGGGCTTAAGCATAATGCTAAGTTCAGGAAATCTGCTACCGTTGTCGGTGAAGTGTTGGGTAAATATCATCCCCATGGTGATTCAGCCGTTTATGACTCCATGGTCAGAATGGCGCAAGACTTTGCTATGCGCTACCCACTTGTCCACGGTCAAGGTAATTTTGGTTCCATGGATGGTGATAATGCCGCGGCTATGCGTTATACCGAGGCTAAGCTCCATGCTTTAGCTGAAGAGCTGATGCTTGATATTGATAAAAAGACTGTTGATTTTATCCCGAATTATGATGGCTCTCACGAAGAGCCAAAAGTCATGCCAGCCAAACTACCAAACCTTTTGCTAAATGGTACGACGGGTATTGCTGTCGGTATGGCGACTAATATTCCTCCACATAATTTAGGTGAGTTAATCGACGCTATAAATTTATTGATTACTAATCCTGAAGTTTCACTTGATGATTTATTAGTAGTCGTCAAAGGTCCAGATTTTCCCACTGGTGGTGTGATCTATAATCAAGAAGATATTAAGACCGCTTATGCCACTGGACGCGGTGGTATCGTCATGCGTGGTGAAGCAGAAATTTTAGAAAATAAATTAGGTCAATTTCAAATTATTATCACTTCTGTACCTTATCAGGTCAACAAGGCAACTTTACTAGAAAAAATTGCTCAACTAGTAAAAGATAAAAAAATCGAAGGTATCAAAGATTTACGTGATGAGTCAGACAAAGATGGTGTCCGGGTCGTGATTGATTTAAAAAAAGAAGCCTATCCAAAAAAGATTTTAAATAATCTTTATAAATCAACGCAGTTACAAGAAACTTTTCATGTCAACATGTTGGCTTTGATCGATGGTTTGCAGCCAAGAGTTTTGACTTTGAAAGATATTTTAGAAGAGTATATTAAACATCGTCAGATAGTAGTGAAGCGTCGTACGCAATTTGAATTAAATCGTGCTGAAGACCGAGCACATATTTTGGAAGGTTTAAAAATCGCTTTAGATAAAATTGACGCTGTCATCAAGACCATTCGTGCTTCTAAAGACAAAGAAGTAGCAAAAATTAATTTGATGAAGCAGTTTAAACTGTCTGACCGACAAGCCACGGCGATTTTGGAAATGCGTTTACAAAATTTAGCTAACCTAGAAAGACTTAAAGTAGAAACAGAGCTCAAAGAAAAATTGGCTTTAATTAAAGAATTAACAGCTATCTTAAAGAGTGAGTCTAAAGTTTTAGCTATTATCAAAAATGAAATTGATGAGCTTAAAGAAAAATTTGGTGATGCTCGTCGGACTAAAGTCATCAAAGCTGGTGTCAATAAAATGACCACTGAAGATTTGATCCCTAATGAAACGGCTATTATCACCATGACCCATGATGGCTATATCAAGCGTATTGCTCCAGATAATTTTAAGACCCAAAGCCGTGGTGGTAAGGGCGTGATTGGTTTGACTACTAAAGAAGAGGATGAAGTGAAATTTTTCTTTGCTACCAATACTCATGCTGACTTGATGTTCTTTACTAGTCGTGGTCGTGTCTTTCAACTCAAAGCTTATGAAGTGCCAGCGCAAAGCCGAACTTCTAAAGGACAAAATATCGTTAATTTTTTACAGCTTTCTCCAGAGGAATCAGTCTCTTCTATTTTGCAAAGTGATGACTTTAATGCTTTCAAATTTTTTGTCATGGCCACTAAAAATGGTTTAGTGAAGCGTGTGGCTGTGGATCAATTTACTCACGTCAGACGTTCTGGCTTGATCGCCATCACTTTAAAAGATAATGATGAGTTGCGCTGGGTTAGGCCATCAAGCGGAAAAGATGATGTGATGTTGGTGACAGAAAAAGGTCAATCGATTCGCTTCAAAGAAGCTTCAGTGCGAGCCATGGGTAGATCCGCTTCTGGTGTGATGGGTATCAGAGTCAAAAAAGATGACCAACTAGTTGGCGTAGATTTGATTCCAGATGGCAAGGTAAACAAAGATGAGCAGTTATTAGTCGTGATGGCTAATGGCTTTGGTAAACGTACAAATCTTAAAGAATATAAGGTCCAAGGCCGTGGTGGTTCTGGTATCAAGACCGCTCAAGTAAATACTAAGACTGGTTTCTTATGTACCGCTGGCATCGTCAGTCAAAGGATGGAAGATGATGATATGATTATTATTTCTCGCAAAGGACAAGTGATTCGTTTGCCATTAAAGACCGTTAGTATTTTAGGTCGTGCTACTCAAGGTGTGCGTTTGATGCGTTTCAAAGAAACTGACGATCAAGTTTCCTCTGTGACCTTTATTTAAAGTTTTTTAAAAAATAAAAACCCCAATTCGTTTTGATGCTGACATAGAAGTCAACGACGAAGAGGGGCTTGGTGAGTTCAGGCCACCCGTGCCTTGGCATAGATTATGACCTCCTGGATTTCATTCCACGGAATGGGTAAAATAGCTTGACCAACGGGTTGTCCTTCTAGCATGAAGAGGCTTAAGTGCAGGGTCATATCATCTGGTATTGTGTCTTCCGTGACGGTACCAGATAATTCATCTAAAACCTCAATCATGGAGCGGAATCCCCATCGTTGCCTGAACCACAGTTGCCAGCGTTCATCCAAGCGAGCAGGCTCACTTAATTTGATTTGCACATGCTGGCCTTTGAGCAAAAGACGCGCTTTCATTTTAAGCCTCCTTTCAGGGCTTAAATTAAGGGGTGATGATTTGATAAGAGCGTGAATACACTTTGAATATAGCTAAATATCTAGTTTTAGTCAATCACTAATTTATTACCTTTCTTTTCAGTCGCCGATGATCATGACTAATCCCCGCGTACGCGGGGATTAGTCTAGGTAACAAGGCGTGCTAAGTTCAACAATTATTTTATGGAAGAACGAGTTATCTCCAGTTCAGAACAAAAGCAAGACAAGACTTGGGATTTGACTTTGCGTCCCCAAAGTCTTAGTGATTATATTGGTCAAGAGCAAGTGAAGGCTAATTTAGAGATTTTTTTAGCAGCGGCCAAACAAAGACAAGAATCAACTGATCATATTTTATTATTTGGACCACCGGGTTTAGGCAAAACCACTCTGGCTCATATCATCGCCAAAGAAATGGGAGTGGGTATCAAAATCACTTCGGGCCCGACTATTACCAAGGCTGGTGATTTAGCTGCTTTGATTACTAATTTACAAGCCGGTGATATTTTATTTATCGATGAGATTCATCGTTTACCAAAAATCATCGAAGAAGTTTTATACCCAGCTATGGAAGATTTTGCCCTTGATATTATTTTAGGCAAAGGCCCGCAAGCGCAAATCTTACGTTTAGATTTACCGCGCTTTACTATCATCGGAGCGACCACAAGATACAATCTTATTTCTTCACCTTTGCGTGATCGCTTTGGCGCTACTTTTAGACTTGATTTTTATAACCCAGATGAGCTCGCTACTATTATCAAACGTTCAGCTGATATTTTGACAACGAAAATATCCGAAGATGCTATTTTAGAATTAGCTTCTCGTAGTCGTGGCACACCTCGTATCGCAAATCGTATCTTAAAACGTGTGCGAGACTATGTGCAAGTCAAAGCTGATGGCGATATTTCGACCGCCTTGGCTCACGATGCTTTATCTTTGATGGCGATAGACAAATATGGCCTTGATGATTTGGATAGACGCTTTTTAAAAGTGATTATTGAGCATTATAATGGTGGTCCAGTGGGAGTAAATACTATTGCGGCTGCTTTGCAAGAAGAAGTGGGGACAGTCGAAGAAATCATTGAGCCATATTTGATGCAGTTAGGCTTACTTGCTCGTACTAGCCAAGGCCGCGTAGTGACGGACAAAGCTTATCAATATTTAAATTTGCCTTTGCCAGAAAATAATAAATTGTTTTAAGTTAATTAATGAAAGATAAATTACTCTTGCACTCTTGTTGTGCAGCATGTTCAATTTATGTTTTGCAACAGTTAATGTCCGATTGGGATTTGACTGTTTATTTTTATGATCCAAATATTCATCCGCGTCAGGAGTATAACCAGCGTCGTGATGAAATGAAAGCTTATTGTGAAAAATTAAAACTGGATTTTTTAGAAGGACCTTATGACACTAAAAAATGGCTAGAAAAAACTAAAGGTCTAGAGCAAGAGCCAGAAAAAGGCAAACGTTGTGATATTTGTTTTGATCTTCGTCTAGGAGAAACTGCGCGTTTAGCCCAAGCTGAAAATTTTGCTGCTTTTGCGACAGTGCTGACCATCAGCCCACATAAAGATGCTAAAAAAATTAGTCTAATTGGTCAAAAATTAAGTCAAATTTTTGGGGTAGATTTTTTAGATCGAGATTGGAAGAAAAATGATGGTTTTAAAATCGCCTGTGATTTAAGTAAGCAGGAAAATTTTTATCGCCAAAATTATTGCGGCTGCCTATATAGTAAAAAAGTTTACAAGTTAGCAAGTTCAAAAAATTCTACTAACTTGTCAGCTTTATAACTTGTTAACTTGTAAACTATGAAGATAGATTTATTTGATTATCATTTACCAAAGCATTTGATTGCGCAAACGCAAATTAAGCCGCGTGATCATTCAAAACTTTTGGTACTAGATAAAACTACCGGCGAAATACAGGATAGTTATTTTTATAATTTATTAAATTTTTTAGATAGCAACGACGTTTTAGTTTTAAATGAAACCAAAGTTTTTCCTTGCCGTTTGCTGGGCCAGAAAAAAACTAGTGGCAAAGTAGAAGTTTTTTTAGTCAAAAAAATAGAGACCAATATTTGGGAGTGTTTAGTCGGGGGCCATGGCTTAAAAAGTGGGGATAAAATTTATTTTGCTAAAAAATTAACAGGAGAAATCTTAGGAGATATAAACGGTAAAATAAAACAAGTAAAATTTAATTTTGCAAATCAAGATTTTTTAAAAATAGTCGAGCAAATCGGTCACACACCTTTACCGCCATATATTAAAACCAAAGATAGTGCGGATATTAAAAAAGATTATCAGACAGTGTTTGCCAAAACCACTGGTTCAGTCGCAGCTCCTACCGCAGGTTTACATTTCACACCCGCTTTATTAAAAAAAATTGAGGCTAAAGGCATTAAGATTTTGAAAGTGACTTTGCATGTGGGGCTTGGTACTTTTGCGCCCGTGGAAGTAGAGGATATTACCCAACATCAGATACATAGTGAGTGGGCAAGTATAGACAAAACAAGCGCCCAAAAATTAAATAAATATAAAGAAGCAGGTAAAAATATTGTGGCCGTTGGTACGACTGCTGCCAGGACATTAGAAGCCTTTTCCAATAAGCATGGTTTTTTACAGGCTGGAGAAAAATGGGTGAATATTTATATTTATCCAGGAGTAAAATTTAAATTTGTGGATAGTTTGATCACTAATTTTCACTTGCCCAAAAGTTCACTACTATTTATGGTGTCAGCTTTAGCTGGCAGAGAACATGTTATGAAGGCTTATCAGCACGCCGTGCAAAATAATTATAGATTTTTTTCTTTTGGTGACGTCATGCTGATAAAAGATTTCTAGAAACATTAAACTCCATCCAAAAGCCCTTCTGGATGGAGTTTTTATAATACTGCCATGTTCTTGATATTCAATTGTAATTTTTTATTTTCTTTTTAATCGCCAAATATTTATTTTATAATTTCTTTACTATTTTAAAAATAGTATTTTTATTTGTGCCAACTAAAAAATTAAGAAATACTAGAAAGAACTATTCTGCACTTCTAGTATAGCATTTTTTTAAGTTTTAATAAAATAAAAACCCCGCGCAATTGTGCACGCGGGGGTAGTTGTCTCCGAAGAGAACGTCTTGTCAGTCAGCGATGGCTGCTGGCTGGTCATTGCGGTGAATGAGCTTGTTGAACCAGGAAATCAGCATGAAGATGATGGAATAGACGGTGATGTAGCCAACGAAAAATGAAATTCCTGGCAAAACACCCATCCGTACTGTCATGACCAGGAAGACAATCAGGATGGCAAGTAGACTCATTCCTCCGAAACCGTCTTTCTTGATGCCGTCGATTGCACTGAAAATGATGCCAAAGAATGCGCCCGCAGCCGCTGGAATCCAGATGAGCATCTGCTTCTGTGGCGGCATGTTCTGGTACATTTCCTTGGCGAGTGGAAAGACGGCGAGCAGCAATAGTGCCAAGGCTATGGCACCTAGCGTGAACCAGCTTTTTTTGTCTTGCGAGTTCATGTCAGTAATCTCCCATTTGCTTGGTTGTTTATGAAGAGAGCCTTTTTCATCTTTATACTATACTTTCTCTAAATTATGTCAAGATAAACCCCGCCGAAGGCGGGGTTTATCTTAGGGTTAATTATTTTAGAGAAAAAGCAGTTTTTACGTTTAATATGCGTAAATGTCTATATCGCGGGCTTGCTTTTTTTTGTGACTCATGGTATATTGCAAATGTGCTTGTGGGGCGTCAGCCCTATTCGGCTAATTCATAAGCTGAAGGCAGGCATACAAAAAGACCGCTATTTAGCGGATTTTTTGTTTATTTTAAGTAATTCTTAATCTTCTTCAGGACTACCTTTCATCGTAGTGATAAATTTAACATCTCGGTATTTATTTGTTGTCCAAGCGGGTACTATGCTCCAGAAATGTATTTTGCCATTCTCACCTATTTTTCTTAAAATTACCTTTATTTTACGACTGTCAATAATAGCTATTATACCCCAGTATTTTACAGATTGAGAGATACTAACTCTTTTTTTGTGCCTTTTTACATTAAAATTTTTGATTGTCTCTTCGTATTCTTGAAATGTTGTTGAAAGTTGAACTAATTTGCAGGCCAAAGGAAGAAGCTTAAATCTCATAATTTGTGATGGCCTTTCTCTTTCAGTTCGAGAATTTTTGTAAATAATATGATTAAAGCCCTCGGCATTAAAAGAAATATACTCGTTGAATATTGGTGAGTGTATTTTATTATTAATGCCGTTATAATAATTATCGGCGTCGGCTTTTAATTTTTCATAGTTTGATAAATCTTCCATAAGTAAAAATTAATTAAAGTAAAAGTGGACAGTGTCACCATCTTGCATGACATATTCTTTGCCTTCCATGCGCATCAGACCTAGCTCTTTAGCTTTGGTCCAAGAGCCAGCTTTTAGTAAGTCATGGCAATTGATCACTTCGGCGCGGATAAAGCCTTTGGCAAAATCAGTATGGATCACACCAGCGGCTTGAGGGGCTTTGGTGCCTTTGGTAATAGTCCAAGCCTTAGTTTCTTCTGGACCAGTGGTGATAAAAGTAATTAAATTTAATAAACTATAGCTTGTTTTGATGAGATTATTTAAGCCAGTATTTTTTATGCCTAATTCTTGCAAATAATTTTGGGCTTCAGCTTCATCTAGCTCGGCTAGTTCGGCTTCAAGCTTGGCACAGATGCTCAAAGAGTTGTTTGGTAGATTTAGATCTTTGCCTAAATCATTTTCCGCAATATTATAGAGATAAATAATGGGTTTAAGACTTAATAAATTTAATTGTTTTAAAATTTTAAATTCTTTTTCTGACCAAACTTCTGCAGATAATAATTTTTCTTGTTCTAAAACATCTTTAGCTTTAGTAATGACAACTTTTTCTTGATCTAATTCTTTTTCATAAGCACCTTTCATCTTACTTACCACTTTACTCAAATGTTTAGTGACAGTTTCTAAGTCAGCTAAAATCAATTCTAAATTTATAACTTGTTTGTCATCTTCTGGATCTATCTTTCCGCCGACATGAATAACATTTGAGTCAGAAAAATGTCTGACCACTTGCACGATAGCGTCTGTTTCTCGAATATGGGCTAAAAATTTATTACCCAAACCTTCACCAGTGGAGGCGCCTTTGACTAGACCAGCAATGTCCACAAATTCAATCGTAGTAGCTACGATTTTGGCAGAACTAGACATCACGCTTAATTTTTCTAAGCGTTCATCAGGGACAGCTACTACACCGACATTGGGGTCAATGGTACAAAAAGGATAGTTAGCGGCGTCGACTTTATTTTTAGTTAAGGCTTGAAAAAGTGTCGATTTACCGACGTTTGGTAAACCAACGATGCCTAAAGAAAATGACATAGTTTAATTTATATTGATTAACGTGTTTTATTTAAACACAAAAAAAGGCTTTCTGTCAATTGGTCAAACCTGTTTTTTTAGGTTATAATATTTTCATGTCAAAAATTGATTTTGCTAAAGTTTTGAATGAAGAACAATATCAAGCGGTCACGGTCAAAGCTGGACCGTGTTTGGTTTTAGCCGGAGCTGGTTCTGGTAAAACCAGAGTTTTAGTGCATAAAGTTGCCTGGCTGATCGAGCAAGGTGTCAAACCAGAAAAGATTTTGTTACTCACTTTTACTAATAAAGCAGCTAATGAAATGATGTCACGCACCAAAGCTTTGTTAGGCTTAAAAGATGCAGACAGACTAGCTTTGTGGGGCGGTACTTTTCATAGTGTAGCTAATAGACTTTTAAGAGTTTATGGTCGCTATTTAGATATTCCCAATAATTTTGTTATTTTAGATAGTGATGACAGTAAAAGTTTGCTTAAAAAAATTTCTAAAAATATTTTACATAGTTTAGATAAAAAAAATAATCCAAGTTCGAGCCTAATTCAAGAAGTGATTAGTTTTGCGACTAATTCAGATATTAGTTTAAACGAAAGTTTGCAAATTAAGTTTCCCGAATGGCTACAAATCGAAGAACAAATTGTCAAGATAGCCGAAATGTATAAACAACAAAAACAAAAATCCGGCACTTTAGATTTTGATGATTTATTACAAGCTTGGAAAAAACTCACTACCACAACACCTACTGATAAAATTTTTGCTAATTTGTGGGAATATATTTTAGTCGATGAGTATCAGGATACTAATACTATCCAAGCAGAGATTATTTATAATTTAGCTAAAGCTCATCAAAATATTTTAGTAGTTGGCGATGACGCGCAAAGTATTTATTCTTTCCGAGCTGCCAATATCCAAAACATTTTAGACTTCCCAAAAATTTTTCCTAAATGTCAGATTATCAAGCTAGAAAAAAATTATCGCTCTAGCCCCGAGATTGTTTCTCTCGCTAACGCCGTCATCGCTGACAATGTCAATCAATTTGCTAAAAATCTCCAGTCAGTTTTAAATCCGGGCCTTAAGCCAGAGCTAATAGCAGAAAACAATAATTTTTCGGAGGCTAAATTTTTAGCTGACAAAATAGAGTATTTGTTAAGCATGGGTTTAGTTCCTCAAGAAATAGCGGTGCTATTTAGAGCCTCTCATCATTCACAAAATTTGGAAATCGAGCTGAACAAACGGGGGATTAATTATGAGATGCGTGGTGGCTTAAAGTTTTTTGAACGCGCTCATATCAAAGATGTTTTGGCTCATCTTAAAGTTTTGTTTAATTTTAAAGATCAAAGCTCTTGGACCAGAATCTTACCTTTATATGAAGGTATTGGGGATATGACTGAAGGAAAAATTTATTCAAGCTTAAGTCAGCTAGATAGCTTAGCGGATCTAAATAATTTAAATATCAGTTTATCAGCTAAGGCAGATATTAGCTGGTCACAGGTCAAAGAAAATTTTAATAGGCTATTAAATATTAGCCAAGAAAATTTAGGTGAGCTAATTCGTTTAGTGATGGCACAGTACAATGATTATCTGATGTCACAATATACTGACTATCGTCAGCGTCAAGATGATTTAGAGCAGTTAGCTATTTTTGCTTCAGCCCATAGTGATCTAGCAGAATTTTTAAGTGAAGTAAGCTTGCAAGAAAAATTTAGCGTTGGTGATGATAAAAATAAAGCGGGCGTTATTTTAAGTACCATTCATCAAGCCAAAGGCCTAGAGTGGCAGGCAGTTTTTCTTTTAAATTTAACAAGCCGGTCATTACCGCATCCTTTGTGTCAGACAGAGATAGAGATAGAAGAAGAAAGGCGTTTATTTTATGTAGCAGTCACCCGCGCTAAAAGATACTTATATTTATCTTACCCGCTTTCTGAATTTCGTTATGATGGCTATAAAAATTTACAGCCCAGTATTTTTTTGAGTAATCTAGATAGTAATTTATTAAACTATAATCATTTAGCTCGTTCGAGTGTTTATGCCCAAAGTGATGGCGTCGAATATGTACCAGAACAAAATAATGATTTTTATGATGAAGATAAGCCTAAACCAAAAAACAAAACAAAACCAGGCCATTTTTTGCCCGAAATAGATGAATGGTAATTTTTTAAAAACCCCGCTGACGCGGGGTTTTTAGTTAGTCTTAAAATGCAACAAGAATCCCCGCCCTGAGCGTAGTCGAATGGGCGGGGATTCTTTAGAAAGTTTGATTTTAAGCAGCTGCTTTGTATTTTTTTTCTGCTTCAGCCTGTACTGATTCGATAAGAGATTCCAATCTATATCCTTTAGCCTCACAAATTGCTTTGGCTTGGGCTAATGTTTCGGTGCTATTTCTTAATAGTTCATGATCCATTCCCAATTGAGCTAGATTGTGTGATGCGTTATAGACCCTAGTTGCTTCTTCTAAAATTGCTATTTCTTCAGGACTGAATGCAGCTGGCCACTCTAAGTGGACTTCTTTTTTTGACTCTAAGCCTGATGTTTCAAAATCCATAAAATTATCTTTAATATTTATGCATTTATCTTAGCAATTTTAGCTAAGAAGTCAAGTTTTTTGAGCTTGAAACTAAGAAAAAATAATGATAAACTAATATAATGAAAGATATAATAGTTTTAGATCTAGAAACACAAAAAACCTTTGATGAAGTAGGTGGTTTTCAAAGTAAGCACCATTTATTAGGTGTATCAGTGGTCGGTGTTTATTCTTATAACTTAGATAAATATCGAGGCTTTAAAGAAAAGGACTTTCCAGAGCTTTTAGAGCTTTTTAAAAATACTGAACTTGTCATTGGCTTTAACAGCAAGGCTTTTGATTTTCCGGTTTTACAGCCCTATTATAAAGACTTTGATTTAGCGACTATCCCGCATCTAGACATCTTAGAAGAAGTAGTGCATGCTCTTGGTCATCGTTTAAAATTAGACTCGGTTGCTAACAGTACCTTAGGTTATGGCAAATCGGGTTCTGGCTTAGACGCTATTATGTATTATCGTAATAACGACTGGGATAAATTAATCAAATATTGTTTAGATGATGTCAAAGTTACTAAAGAAGTTTATGACTATGGCTTAAAACATGGTAATATCTGGTATCATAATTCAGGACAAAAAGAGCCGATAGTTGCTCGTTGGTTTGATAAGGCCAATCAAACCCCGATTAAAAATCTCGTAGAAAAAGCTTTGGCTGATGGCGAACAACTAGAGATCGATTATATGGATGAAAGTGGGCAAGTGACTAAAAGAAAAATTGATATCCAAGCACTTAAAGGCAATAAAATAAAAGCTTTTTGTCACATGCGTGATGCTTTACGAGTATTTGATATAGATAGGATTAAAGATGCCAAAATAGTTGGCAAAATGAAAAGTTTTCAAAATAGCTTATTATAAAGTAAATAATTAAAAAATCGTGCTAAGCACGATTTTTCTTATAAAGTTGTAAAGTGTTATATAAAAGCATAGCCACGGTCATAGGACCGACACCACCAGGCACTGGTGTGATGTGTGATGCTTTAGCAAAAACACTGCTATAGTCCACATCGCCGACAGTATAGTCATTGACTTTATTGGTACCGACGTCAATCACAATAGCCTTTTCTTTGACCATGTCAGCCGTGATAAAAAAAGCCATACCAGCCGCCGAAATCAAAATATCGGCTTGTTGGGTAATTTTTTTTATATCTTTATTTTTGGGATCAACAATTTCCGTGGCAACTTTTAAATCGTTTAATAATTTTTTTAAAGGTTGATAAAAAATTTCACTTTTAGCGATGATGACCGCTTTTTTATTTTTTAGATTTTCACCTGTGCTTTCTAAAAGCTTTATAATACCTAGAGGTAGACCAGGAATAAAATCTGTTTGTTTATTTAATAATTTTTTGATGTTTTCCGGATGGAAACCATCAACATCTTTGTTGGGGTCAATACTTTGTATAATGGCATCAGTGTCTAAGTGTTTTGGTAAAGGTAATTGCACTAAAATAGCATCTGTATCTTCGTCTTTATTTAAAAAATTTATCGCTTCTAAAACTTGGTCTTGCGAAGTGTTGGCTGGCATCAGGTATTCATTAAATTCGATACCAACTTTTTTAGCCGCTTCTTTCTTCAAAGCCACATAAAGCCGAGAGGCCTCATCATCGCCAACTAAAATAACCGCTAAATTTGGGTGGTAGAAATTTTGAAAAATTTCTCCCGCAATTTCAGCTTTGATATCCTCGGCTATTTTTTTGCCATCAATGATTTGTGCCATATGTCGTTCCCGCGAAAGCGGGAACCTAGCAAACAAAAGCTTTGAGTATTACAACTCTGGGTAAAGAGGAAAGTTTTGCATCAAAGCTAAAACTTTTTCTTTATTTTCTTTCTTAGCCTCCTTAGTTTTTAAAGTATCAATAATTACTTCGGCGATGATTTCCATGTCCGCTTCTTTTAAGCCACGAGTAGTGAGGGCCGCAGTGCCGAGCCTGATACCGGACGGATCCATTGGCTTACGAGTATCATAAGGTATCATGTTTTTGTTCGTAAAAATATAGACCTGATCAAGTAAAGTTTCAAAAATTTGTCCGCTTAATCCCAAAGTACCGACGTCGAGTAATAATAAATGATTATCTGTACCGCCAGAAACTAATCTGATGCCAGCAGCTAAAAATTTGTTTTCCAAAACTTTTGCATTAGTTAAAATTTGTTGTTGGTAGGCTTTAAATTCTGGACTCAAAGCTTCTTGAAAAGCCACCGCTTTGGCAGCGATCACATGTTCTAATGGACCACCTTGTAAACCTGGGAAAACAGCCGAATCAATTTTTTGGGCTAAGTTTTTTTTGTCATCTGGACGTAGGCGATCATTAATTTTCGATAAAATAAAACCGCTACGTGGTCCACGTAAAGTTTTATGTGTAGTGGAAGTGACAATGTCAGCTACTGGCACTGGATCAGGATGCAGACCGGTGGCCACTAAACCTGCGATGTGTGCCATGTCTACCATCAGGTAAGCACCGACACTGTCAGCGATGTCTTTAAATTTTTGAAAATCAATAAGGCGTGGATAAGCTGAAGCGCCGGCTAAAATAATTTTTGGTTTATGAGTTTCGGCTTGTTTTTGGACTTCATCAAAATCAATCATCTCTGTATTTTTATCTACACCGTAGCTGACGAAATTATAGCTTTTGCCAGAAAAATTTACCGGATGTCCATGAGTCAAGTGTCCACCATGAGCTAAAGAAAAACCGAGGATAGTATCGTGTAAATCACAGACTGCAAAATAAGCGGCGGCATTAGCTTGTGAGCCAGCGTGTGCTTGGACATTGGCATGCTCAGCACCAAATAATTTTTTGACACGTTCAATGGCAAGTGTTTCTATTTGGTCAATAAACTCATTGCCACCATAGTATCTTTTGTTTGGGTAGCCTTCAGCGTATTTATTAGTCAAAATAGAGCCAGTTGCTTCTAAAACAGAAGAGGAAACAAAGTTTTCCGATGCTATCATTTCTGCACCAGTTCTTTGCCTATTTAATTCTTTTTGGATTAATTCCGCTATCTGCGGATCATTTTTTTGTAAATTTTTCATCCCGTTAGAAATTTATTTAGATTTTTTAAGCCCCCTTTTTATTATTTTGATCATAGCCAATTGTTTATTACTAGCTCCCTGAAGACAAGCTTTGATATATGCATTGGTTGATGTTTTGCACCAATCAATTGGATCATAACCAATGCTCACTACAATTAGATCTAAAAATAAACGAATAGTCCGACCATTGCCCTCTCTAAAAGGATGAATGATATTAAATTCATTATGAATCACGGCCAGTTTTTTAGCTATTTCATCTTTAGTATTTATTTGGCTCGGTAAGTTTTTCTTTATTAAAATAGCAAAGGTTTTTAAAGACTGATCAACATATTTTATTGGTGCGAACATCATGCCATCTTTGGAGATATTAACAGTTCGCACTTTACCTGCCCAGTCATATAGATGTTCTAAAAAATATTTATGAATAGTAAATAATAAAGAAAGGTCAAATTTGACCTTATCTTCTTTTAGTAATTCAAAAAAATATGCGTAAGTGTCAGCTAGTAATAATGTTTCAGCACTGTCTAACTTCTTTTTACTTTTAATGCCCAGTTTATTTTTTAATATGCTTTTATTAATACCAGCTTTTTCATCACTAACGTGATATCGCGAATGCTCGGCCATTGTTTTTTAATATTTGAATTAATTTTTTATCCTTTTTAGCACTAGGCAAACTTAAGCCCTCCATTTTAGAGGATTGAGAAACAGCTTTATTTATTTTATTTGCGTTTATTTTAAGCTTATTTTTCATAATAAATATCGTTTATATAGTTATATATTACCATATTTTGTTGTTTATTTCAATGATATTGGGTAATAGAAATAAAACGAAGCAATCTGTAGCGTCATCTGCTTTTTAACCCCTCCCATCCTTCCCTTCCCCGCCTGCGCGGGGATCTGGGGAGGAGTTTTTTAGGTAGTCTCCCCCTTACGAAGGGGGAGATTTAGAGGGGGTTATTTTCTCTAACATTAGCCAAAACGTTTCTCAACCCGACGGGTTACCCGTCGGGTTGTTTTCAAAAACCTTGACAGAATAGCTAATCTGTGCTATATTTCTATGTTAATTACGCTCATTAAAATTTTACTTGCAAGTATAGTCGCAGTGTTTAGATTAACTAGATATAGTTAGTTTGTGCATTGCGACTATGTTTCAAAATCACACACAAAAGGAGATTCGCCATGCACTACGATTTGTCTTCCTCTCCACTTCCACTCTTGGTCATACTCATGACCATAATTTTGGTTGGTGTTGTGGCCATGATGATTCAGGCTATTTTTCACCCCAAGTCCGCGACCAAGATCGCTCACCCGCAACACCTCATCGACTGCGATGCTGACCCTCTCTGCCCTGAAGGTTGGGAAGTCGTCGAACATCGCAAGCACGGACAGCTGGAGTGGAATCCCGCCAAGATTCGGCTGTATCTTTCCAAACAACAGACGGGTGGCATGGGCATCGAGGACAACGAGCTCCGCAAAGAGCTTGAAGTCCTGCCGGTCATGAACGCGAACGTGCTTGACTACCTGCTCAAGCATCCCGAGTTGGTTCCCGACGAGTGGGATATCGCGTTCCTCTGGGGAACGATTTATCGCGACTTGATTAGCGGCGAGCTGTGTGTCCGTTGCCTCTGTCGTCATCCCCGCGGGTTGTGCTGGAGCTACCGCTGGCTCAGCGATGGCTTCTATGATTGCCATCCCGCTGCGGTTTCTGCAAGTTAAGTCCTTGGACATCGGCTTTCAGATTTGGCCCCCGTTTGCATCACTGCGGCGGGGGCTATTATATTTATTTTAAATTCTTAGTCACATAAGTTCCTTCTAGTTCATAGCCGAGTTTACGATAATAGTTTCTGACACCAATGCCAGAAATAACCGCTACTTTTTTTAAGCCTTGCTCTAAGGTAATGCGTTCAGCTTCAGCCATCAGTCTTTTGCCTAAACCTAAATGTTGGGTATTTGAAATGGCGCCGTTTTCATCGTCATCCTGAACGTCAGCTGAAGGATCTATCTGAAGGGCGGGTATCATTTTGCCATAGACGTGAAGCTCGCGTACTAGTGAAGCATTTTTTAATTCCTCTAAAATATTGTCCTCTGGTTTATCATTGATACGCAAGCGTAAGAAAGCGTAGACTTTGCTATGCTCTTTATTTTCAAAACTTAAGAACCATTCGTGGCCACAAGAGGCACGATATTCTCCTTGTTTTTTTAATTCTGCTTGTAAATATTGTCTCAAATTGGTGATGCGATTGCCGGCAATAATACTTTCTTCAGGGATATCACGGATCAGACGATTGATGCGCATATAAGGGGGTACTATTTTTTTGACGGCTAGCAATAAGTCTAATAATTCTTTTTCACTAAATGGTTTATATCTTCCCTCTTGATACCATTTGTTTAGCTCGGCAAATTCATTGACTATACAGGGATAAATTTTTAGTTGATCAGGCTGTAAATCAACACTTTCAAAAACATATTTAAACATCTCTAAATCTTTTTCTGGACTTGAACCTGGCAAGTCTGGCATATAGTGATGATCGACTTTAAAGCCAGCGTCTTTCAAGAGGCGAGTAGCCAAAATAGATTGTTCAATGCTATGACCGCGTTTGATAAAGTCTAAAATTTTGTTATCTGTATGTTGGACGCCGAGCTGGACACGAGTGCAACCCAAAATTCTTAGTTTTTTTATTTCTGTCTCATGGATAAAATCAGGGCGAGTTTCTAAAGTCAGGCCAATGATTTTATAACGAGCAGTTTCATTGATATCTTGTTCTTCCTGTAAAGATAATCTTTCTCGTTTTGCCCCATCGCTGAAAGTGTTAGCGGCATAAAAACAATCACGAATAAAATCATGTTGATACTGATCGGGATACACTGACCAGGTGCCACCTAAGACTAAAATTTCTATTTTATCTACTAAGTGACCGTTGTTTTCTAAAGCTTGGATGCGCATGCGTACTTGTCGTTCGGCATCAAACAAATTCATCTTGGCACGCATGGCAGCGGGCTCGTTAGATAAATAGCTTTTAGGCATCCCTTGTTCGGTTGGGCAGTAGATACATTTTCCTGGACAAACAAAAGGTTTAGTCAAAACTGTGATGACTGACACGCCAGATAAAGTGCGCACTGCACGTTTGGTAAATAGCTCATTTATTCTTTCATCGTTTTTTAAACGACCGGATTTTACTAATTGACGATAAACTAAAATTAGGTTAGCTTTAGTGGTAGGAGCAAGATGTTCAGTAGAAAAGACTTGTCTTAATTTTTTGACAAAGTCTAAATCTGTGGCATATTTGGTATTTGCCAGCTCGATTACAATATTTTCTAAAATTTTTTCGTCTATAAAATCTGCCATGTCAAATGATTTAAAAATAATTTATAACTCTATTGCTGAAGAATTTTCTGCTTCACGAGTTTTTCCGTGGGAAGAATTACAAGTTTTTATACCATACTTACAGGATAATTTCAAGGTACTAGACCTAGGCTGCGGTAATGGTCGCTTGCTTAAAGTTTTGCAAGAGTCTGGTAAAAAATTTGATTATTTGGGTATAGATTTTGCTGACAACTTGATTACTGAAGCAAAAAAACAATGGCCAGATTTTAATTTTCAAGTCGGTGAAATGGAAAACTTAAAATTAGCACCTGAAAGTTTTGAGATGATTTTTTTGATCGCTTCTTTTCATCATTTGCAAAATAGAAAAGACAGAATAAAAGTTTTAAACAATATTTACCAAGCTTTGAAGCCAGAGGGTTTATTATTTATGACCAATTGGGATTTACGACAAAAAAAATATCTTAAAAACTTTTTTAGTCAGTGGTGGAAAAAAAGAGCTTGGAATGATGTTTTTATTTCTTGGCAAAAATATTTAGGTGATAAACAAAAACTATGGCGTTATTACCATAGCTTTACCGAAAGTGAATTAGCTAATTTATTATTAAAAACTGGTTTTAAATTATCCCCCAAAGGTGTTTATAAAACTAAATGGAATATAAATTGCCTTGTAAAAAAATAATTTTAAATAATATCTCTAAGCCTTATATTAAAGCAGAACCCCGCCTTCGGCGGGGTTCTGCTAAAGTTTTATTTGACTTATTTTTTATGCAGCTTCTTCAATCATAGTTTCTTCTACTAGCTGATCTTGGCTAGTAATTTTGTTGATGAAAATAGTTGATTGTAAAGCCTCTTTTTGTTTTTTCCAATCAGAACCCCACCGAGTAGAACCTTCAATCTCTATATAAGCTACGTTATTTAAATCGCACCATTCTTTTAGCGTGCCTGTTTGTCTCAAATTTAACCATGTTTCATGGTTGAGGTTTTTAAAATTAGTTTTTTGGCTATAAATTTTAGCAATTTTTTTTGCTAGTACATTTTGATTAGCCATCACATCTTTGCCAGTGTTATGGAACATGAATAATACTTTGATTTCCTTGCTTTTAATTAATTTTATTAGTGCTTTTGTTTCTGGTTCAGAATTACCAAAATTTCCACAAAAAACTTCCTTATGTTCCTCATAATTTTTTCCAAATGACCATTGAGCTTTTGTTTTAAATGATGGCGTTGCAAAATTTCTGTTTAGATCAACGTTATTGTTATTAAAACGGCCAATTTTTCCACCGTTAAAATAATCTGGCTTTTTAAGAGCTAGTTCAAAACCGTCTGGATTTAAACAAGGTACAATGTATATTGAGTAGTCGTTAAATTTTTTCTCTTGTGAGTAAGACCAATTCAAAAAATAATGTGCTAATTTTACTGTGCCAGTTTCGTTGCCGTGTATACAAAAAACATAAAGTACTTTTGTAGTCCCATGGCCTATTTGGTAGCACTTTATTTTTTGTTTTTTTACTGATTCGCCAATATCAAATGTGGCTATATTTTTTGGTATGGGCGGAGTTTTTTCAAGCGTATTTATAAAATAGCCAATCAAGCCTCTTTTTAGGCGACCAAAATATTGTTTAATTCTCTTTAGCATATTATGTAACTATTATTTCATTGTTTTATTTTGTCTCGGGCTCTGGTTTAGCTAGTAGTTTTTTGACGACGATAAAGATGATAAAAGCTAAAATTAAAAAATGAATAGTATTCGCTAAAAAGGCACCCCAAGCTAAATTAATTTTACCCCAAGTTAAAATAGCACTTTGCCAGCCACCAGCTGGTAAAATTGGGCTTAAAAGAGGCATAAATAAATTATCCACAAATGATTTGACTAATTCATTGACCGCTTGTCCCATGACGAAGGCAATAGCGACCGAAACTACTTTATACTCTTTTAAAAATTCTCTAAATTCGTTGACTACTTTTGGTTTTTTTATCATATAGTTTTTTTTATTTATTTTCCTCCGCGATGCGGAGGAAAGATCAATGTAGGTTAACACTTGCATAGCTATTCCCCGCTACGCGGGGAATAATATAAAGTTTATTGTTTTATTTCCCTAGGACGGAATAATGAAGAAAGGGTAAATTTTTTATATTCTAATATTTTTAAAATTAAAAAAGCTATATTTAGAAAAAATAAACCCAAAAGATCTTCGGCTTCTTGTTTTAATAAAATTTGATGCATACTAATCAGGGGTAGAAGTAGATAAGACAAAGACTGTAAACGCTTCCAGTTTTTTTTCAAAAAGCGCATCGAAGCATTATTAGAAGTAAGATATAAGATGATGAAAATAATAGCAGCTATGGCAGCGGGGAACAGGAAATTATTAAAAGGTAAATAATTTTCTATTTTGTATATTTTTAAACTAAAAATATTGCCAGCCAAATGAGCAAAAGCAAAATAAGCACATAAAATACCCAGCTCTCGGCGATAAGATAAAAGCCACATCAGTTCTTTGAAACCTAAAATTTTGATGCTTGGTTTGATAAACAAAACTAAAATTAATATTTGCCAAGCCCATTCTCCAATTTGGGCAAAAATTTCAGTTGAAGAACTTAGTAAGACAGTGGCGAGTAAAATAATAGGTATAAAACCGTAAAAAAGATAATGAATAATTTTACGAAATTTAGCGGATTGTAAATAATTAATCCATGTGAATAATTTTGTTGGCAGAATACTTTTTTCGTTTTCCATAAAATAAAATTCCTAGGTTATTATATTTAGTTTGGCTCGTGGTGTCGATATCATGCCAGCGTTGTAGTAGCTCTTTGTAAGTCAAATAAGTTTTGACATTGACATAAGGATCTTCAAAATAGATCTTATCCTTATCATAGCCGACAGCTATCACAAAGTGTCCGTGATCCCAATGTTTTTTCCAGTTTTTTATTTTTTGTTTAGACCAAGCTTGGAGCATCAAAAGTACTGGTTTATCTTGATCAAGATATTTTTTGATTTCTGCTATCGTCATTGCTTTGATAGCGACTTTAAAGCCAAAATGCCTAGCTACTTTTTTGATACCGTTAATTGGCGTGCCGTGATCATCGTTGGTTCCTGCTAGATTGATCAAGTCTATTTCATTTGCATTAATGCCATAATAAGCTAAGATTGCCTCCAAGCTTTTGGCGCCGCAATCATAATCAAAAGTTTGTCTAAATTCTGGGAATTCTAAAATATGCATCTTTTATTTCTTTTTAGCTTTTAAATATTCGAAAAGAATTGGCAATAAAGATAAAATAATAATTATCAAAATTACCCAGCTTAGATTATTTTTTATATAAGGTAAATTACCAAATAAATAGCCGCAAAATGTAAATAGTGACACCCAGGCTAGGCCGCCAATAATATTAAAGCTAATAAAAGTGCTATATTGCATCTTGCCTACGCCGGCTACAAAGGGAGCGAAAGTACGAATGATGGGCACAAAGCGAGCGAGGATGATAGTCTTTTTGCCATATTTGGCAAAAAAGTTTTTTGTTCTTTCTAGGTGTTCGGCTTTGATAAATTTAGCAAAAACTTTTTCCCCAAAATAATGTCCAATCCAATAATTTACAGTGTCACCTAAAATAGCGGCTAGACTGACAATCAAAAATAAGAGCCAGATATTAAAGTCACCAATAGCCGCCATCGCTCCAGCCACAAAGAGCAGTGAGTCACCCGGCAAAAAAGGCGTGATCACTAGTCCAGTTTCTAAAAAAATGATCAAAAATAAAAAGCCATAGACCCAAAATCCATAG
>LBRC01000007.1 GCA_000991205.1 Parcubacteria group bacterium GW2011_GWA2_36_10
ACCGCCTGAATATTCTTCTTGAAACCACTCCCAAGTATTAGTCTCACCCCACTCGGGATAAAAAGCATTGCCAAGATAATTATAGAGAGTGGCTGGTGGCAAGTCTAGCTGTTCTAGTTTTATTTTAAGAGTTTCAGCTAAAGCTATTTGGACTTCAGCTTTATTTAATTCATCAGCTGAAATATTAAATCTTGAACTTGTTTGTTTAAAAGAACTAATATATCCAGCTAATCTTAATTTTTCTAGTACTGGAGCAAGTAGATCATTCTCATACATTTGATCTCCACTAGCATAATTTGGCTTTGCCCTAGTATCTATTAGTATCCAACCTTTGGGAAGTTTAGCGGCCTCTGGACTAATTTTAGCTTCAACTATCCATTTATATATATCTGCATCTAATTTTTTCGTTTGACCTGGAAAAGTATTGTCTTTAGTTATTTCTACACCTGGACTATAATGTAAGGCTAATTGATTTTGCTCCCAAAATTCTAGCTGTTCAGAGGTGATTTCAGCTGGCAATGGTGGGACTTCAATGGTTTTACCAAGTTCTTCACCAAAGTACTTGATGATAGTTTCTTTTTCTATTGTGATTAATTCGTTTTGTTTTTGCTCAAAACTAGCACTGCGAAGTTTTGGTTCTAGCTTTGGAGTATTATCAAGCTTTAGCTTAGTTTCTTCTTCAGGGGTCAAGACTCGGTATTGTTCAAATACCTTGCCTTTAGGGATGATGATAGGTTGTTCAAAATTAGGCATATATTAATATTTTTACATTTAAATCTTTACTTTACGAGGATGTAAACGTCTAAACTGTTTGATGATATCTTCTGCTAAAATTTCTGGTAATTGCGAAAATGACTCAAGCGGAGGCGCTGCGTCAGCGCTAGCTGATGATCCGCCGATAGTGTAGCTACGGATCACCATAGCTTTCGCTTTCAAGCTATAGTGCATATTTTCCGTTTCAGTAGCATCGTCTGACCCACCATCAGAAATCTCGGCTGTATAGTGGAGAGGCATTTTTTCAAAAGCTGTGCCTTTTTGTTTTAAATCAGCCAATTCTTTGACTAGACTTCTTTCAATGAGCTGTAAAGTCGTATGTGTTGGTGTGCCTCCACGAGCGACTTGTGTCAAAGACGAGTACAAGGCCCACTGCTCTTTCGGACCCCAAGTGTCAGTCAAGGGCAATTTGGTTTCGCCAGTTTGCGAGGCGACTGTCGCCATGATCTTGATAGGAAGTAGATTTGTTTCTCCTCCCTCTCGACGGGAAATGACGGCGGCCTGCATCAGACTATCCACAAAAAGTAAGGCCACATCGCGCTGAACATCTTTTTTACTACGACCACTGGCAAGGTCTGCTTCGGCCATAGAGCCAGAAAGATCAAAAGAAAAATATACATTTATACCACCAAAATCCAACTCTATTTTTTCCACCCGAGTATCTTTTTCAAAGCCAGTTGGATTAAACTCACTGGACTTGATATCAATCGCCGCTAGCACTGGATCCTCTAGTCTAGACCCTTCATCCATGCGCACTGGACCACGATAGTCGTGTGATTCTATTTTACGCTCCTCTACGATTTTACGCCATTCATCTTTCAAACGATCACTAATAGGATGACCTTGCTTATCTGCAATCTTACGCACTCGTTCTAAGGCTTGTAAAAATTCACGGGCTTGCTCTGGTCGACACTCGGCCAAATCTGCAAACCGTTGCTCTGCCAGATCCACTTTTGGTCGCGTCTGTTCGCCCTCACTAGCCTGCTTTCGCTTGAGCTCAGCGATGTTTTTCTTGAGTTCCTCTTCTGAAACAATTTCATCATCATGTTCACCATAATCACCTTCCCCAGTTTCTCCAGCCAAATCTTGCTCTTGTTGCTCTTCGTTTATAGTCGGATCGCCCTTTGGCGTGGCATCCAGACGAACAGCTCGCTCCGAATATTCATCCCAAACTTCTAGCCAAGCATGGCCACAACTTGCGTGCAGATTAGCATTGCCACTTTGCCCCGCCTCTTTTACATAATAGCCACTAACAAAACGAGCTTGGGCCTCTATTTCCGTCAAAGCCAGTAGAGCCAAAGTATTAGCCACAAAACAGTCTGCTTCTTTTCGCTCCCATAAGCTATTGAAAAAACCTTGCGACTGACTGGGCCTGTCGCAGCTCGTCTGGTAGCTCGCCAGTCATTGACAAAATCTCAAAAGGCTTATCTACTTCAGTGTGTTTCAAGGGGGCGATAGTCATGGAAAAAGGAAAAACGCCATCAGCCTCGACCACTAAATACCATGAGCCGTTTTGATTACGAGATATTGTAAAATCATTATTAGGTGCCTTGATCAGCACGGAATCAGGATCAGGTGCCCAATCATAAGGCACAGGCAAAGCTAATGGAGCGCGACCGTGTATCAGACCACTTTCTACTCGGGCACGCGTCAGATCTAGCTCTGGCTGTAAGGGATTTTCAAATTTATTTTCTTCTTTAGCCCAATGTTGATTTTCTGCTTGAAATTGGCTAAAAACAAGCTGTTTATAATAGCCACCAAAATAAGGTGCTATGGAAAATATCGGCGTTGGTTCTCCCTCACTTTTTTCACTGCCAGCCTCCATCGAAGAACGCACTTCTTCATTTTGTGGTGGCAAAGTTTGTTCAGGTGAGCTATGGTCTGGATTAGTTATTTGCTCATGCTCTGCTTGTTTTAAACTATCTTGGGCTAACTGCTCTAAATCTTTATTGATAAGCCATTCAAACGCCGTGCGTAGCTGTGTTTCATATAATGTTTTTTTTAATTTCCAAGATGATTGAGTATTAGCAAGTAGTGAAAATATATTCACATAGCCATCTTTGCTTTCAATATGAGCCAGTGGTGCTAAGAGCTTGGTTACACGAGCGTCATAACTACTCATATCTGCCAAAGATCCCATGGCTAAACTTTCCGCACAGCCTTTTAAAAACTGATCGGCGAGCCTAAGGCCAGTCACTGTTTCGGCTGGCACAATATTTTTCATAACACTTTCCACGATACTTCTAAACACCGCGGGCACTTCTTGTTTCCACGTCAAATATTCTTCGGCAGTTTCCAGATCTTCTAATGGTGACTCAAATTTTTTCTTCTCTGGTATAATATTTTGAGCACTATCTGGCGGATGAAATTGTTCTGCGTGACCCATTGGCATATAGACCATCAATTTACTGATATTAATATATTAAAACTAACACAAAACTAAATCCCTGACAAATGGCTATTTTGCCTTAGTTTTCTTTAATAATCTGTTTAGCTCGGTCTGAAAAGTCTGAGCGTCTTTAAACGAGCGATAAACAGAAGCATAACGAATATAAGCTACTTGATCAAAAGTTTTTAACTTTTTCATCACAATATCTCCTAAAATCTTAGAGGTAATTTCGCCTTTAGAAACTTTAGTAATTTCTCTTTCAATTTCGGAAATTAATTTTTGGAAACCCTCTTCTAAATAAGATCTCTTTTCCAAAGAAGTACGCAAACCTTTGACTATCTTATCTCGATTATAAGTTTCTCGTCGGCCATCACGTTTGATCACCACTAAATCTAAAATTTCTATGGCTTCTAAAGTAGAAAAACGCATTTTACACCTCAAACATTCTCGGCGTCTGCGAATATTAAAACCCCCGCCGCTTAAGCGAGAGTCTATTACTTTAGTTTCTTGATGATTACAAGCCGGACAATGCATTAATTAGCGGTCATTTAATTTTTTACGTAAAAAAGCCGGAATATCTAGCTCTTCTTCTTCACGAGTTTTTGATACTTCTTCTTGACTAGGAATTTCAAAATCCTCTTTTGGTTTATTAAAGGCTTGTTTGATGGTACGTTCTTCAGCTTTTTTAACAAAAGTTTCTTGATAAGAAATACTTGGCTGTGTGGCTGTGTGTCTTTCTTTTCTTTCACCCTTATCTTTAAAGCCAGTCGCAATCACTGTCACTTTGACTTCGTCACCTAGATTTTCATCGATCACGGCACCAAAAATAACTTTTGCTTCTGGATCACAAGCTGAAGTAATCACTTCAGCAGCCTCGTTTACTTCAAACATCGATAAATCTGAACTGCCAGAAATAGTAAACAAGACACCAGTTGCGCCATTAATCGATAATTCTAATAAAGGACTGTCAATAGCCGCTCGAGCTGCTTCTTGAGCTCTATTTTCACCACTGGCTTTGCCGATACCCATCAAAGCCGAGCCAGCTTGTTTCATGATAGCTTTGACATCAGCAAAGTCAACGTTGACTAAACCAGGCACAGTAATAAGCTCGGAAATACCTTGGACACCTTGTTTTAAAACTTCATCGACGATAGCAAAAGCATCTAGCAAAGAAGTTTTTTTATCAATAATTTGTAATAATCTGTCATTAGGGATGGTGATGATAGTGTCAACTTTGTCGATCAATCTATCTAAACCACGATCCGCTATTTCTCGACGCTGCACACCCTCAAAGGTAAAAGGACGCGTCACAACTGCTACCGTCAAAGCACCAGCGTCTTTGGCAATGTCGGCAATAATCGGAGCCGCACCTGTGCCCGTGCCGCCACCCAAACCACAGGTGATAAATACCATGTCAGCACCTTTTAAGTGCTCAACAATATCGTTTTCATTTTCTTCAGCTGACTTAGCACCTAAGTCAGGATCCATACCAGCTCCCAAACCCTTAGTCGTAGCTCGGCCAATGTGAATTTTGGTAGGCGCAATCGAGTGATGTAAGGCTTGGGCATCAGTATTAACCGCAATAAAATCAACACCCTTAATCTTGGCGCTAACCATCCGATTCACCGCTGAACCACCAGAACCACCCACGCCAACTACTTTGATATTGGCAAAAGTTTCAATCGATGGAACTACTTCTTCAATGTTTTTTCTGATCATTTATTTGAAAAATTTAAAGATTAAGGCCATAAAGCTTTAAACCAACCACGCATTTTATCAGTTGTATCCTTAATGGAAGAAAAATTGCTTAACAAATTTGGTCGACTCATCACATTATTACGATAAGCCCAAATCACCAAGCCCAAAGCCGTGGTAAATTCTGGATCATTTAGCTTATCGATTGCTAAAGTTTTATCATTAGGTAAACCTAAAAAAACTGGCAATTTAAAGACTTGTTTAGCTAAATCTGTAACTTGTGGCAATTTAGCCCCTCCGCCAGTCAAAATAATACCTGCAGGCAGTTTACCATTTTTAGAAACTTTCTTCAATTCGGCATCGGCCATCTTAAAAATCTCTTCCATGCGCGCTTCAGCAATGCCAGCAATATCTTTTTTATAGACATAGCTACCCTTTTTTTCTTCTTCAGAATATTTATGTAAATCTACTTCATCTCTTTTAGAAATACTATCAGCTATGGCCACTGCTTGATCGAGCTTGACCATTTCTGCGGTACTGACCGAAGTACGTAAACCAATCGCCAAATCATTCGTCACATGTCCAGCACCAACTGGCAAAACAGCCGTATGTAAAACATCACCATTTTCAAAGACGGCTAAAGATGTCGTCGAGTTACCAATATTTAAAACGGCGACGCCTAATTCTTTTTGTTTATTAGTCAAAACTGCTTCAGAAGTAGCAAGAATCGAAAAAACCAAATCCTCGATATCAATACCCGTGCGATAAATGCATTTGGTCAGATTTTTTATTTGGGCGGATAAACCCATGATAATCTGCGTCTCCACTTCTAGTCTGACACCTGACATCCCGACTGGGTCTTTGAGATCACGCTGATCATCTAAGTGATAATTAGTCGGCAAAACATGTAAAATTTCATAGTTTGGTGGCGTAGCGATGGCTTGCGCTGTCTCTAAAGCGCGTTCAATATCTGATTCTTCTACTTGAGAGTTCGCTTTAGCCACAGCAATTACGCCCTTGCTATTTAAGGTTTTGATATGCACACCAGAAATACCAACTACCATTTTATCGATATTGATACCAGTCATGCGCTCACATTTTTCCACAGTCGCTGAAATACTAGAAACCGCATCTTCGATGGAGACAATACTACCCCGACTAAGACCTTCAGCTGGATTTTCAGCGGCGCCAATAATACGAAAATCGCCATCAGGCGAAACTTGCCCCATGACAATTCTGACACTACTGGTGCCAATATCTAAACCGGTAATAATACCTTTGTTATTAACCATGAAAAAACCTTAAAAAATGTTTTTAACTCTTATATTATAACTAAAAATTAAGCTTTTGCCAAACGCCTTTAAAATAAATAAGGCCAAAAAATAATAACACCAGCCACTATGGCTAGGATAGCGCTTAATAAAACTGCTGCCGCTAACAAATCTTTGATTTCTTTGACAAAATGATGAGTAGCAGGTGATAGCATATCGACTAATCTTTCTAAGCTAGAATTTAAAATCTCTAAAATCAAAACCAAAGTAATAACTAACAGTAAGATTAAATAATCAAAACTTTGTATTTCTAAATAAAAAGCCAGCAAAATCACCAACAAAGCAATGACGACATGGATACGAAAATTTCTTTCCGTCTGCCAAACTTTTTTTAAACCCTTGCCAGCAAAACCTAAACTTTTTACTAAACGTTTAGTCATGTTATTATAATTCCGTTAAAATTTTATTTTGCATTTCCTCTTGTTTATTATATTCCGCTTCATTTAGCTCATGATCAAAAGCCAGTAAATGCAAGATGCCATGTATAGTTAATAATTTTAATTCTGCACTTAAAGATTTCTTATTTTCTTTAGCTTGTTTTTTAGCCACGGCTAAACAAATCACTACTTCTCCTAAAATTGCCGTTGAATCAAGATTAAAAGACAAGACATCGGTCACTTTGTTTTTATGACGATAAACTCGATTTAAATTTTTTATCTCCGCTTCTGAAACTAAAGCCAAAGAAATCGCTTGTTTTAATTTAAATTCTTTACTAATAATTTTTTCTAAATTTTTTAACCAAGAAAAATTAGCTTGTTCTCCTCGCTTATTTAAATATAAAACAAAATTATTATTTGACATTATTTTAATAAACTAAAACTATTTAGCATCATCAAATAAGTACTGGCAAAATAAGCGTTACCATCGGTCTCAATGTAATAAGTAAATTTAATAAAATAATTATTTACTTTAGCAAACACTGTGTGAGTGTCGGCTGTTTTGCTTTGTAGGGCGGTGATTTTTGCTTCTTTACCCAAAGTCAAAGCCGATAAACTAGCGCCCGAAGCTTTACTTTGAGCCCAAGCTTGTAAAGTTTGATTAGCGGTGGCTTGCTCCGCACTGATACTCATAAAATCACCGGTGCCGGAGTCAGGTGTAAACATAATCTCCAAATCATTGCCTTCAATAGCCTGGCCAAGCCAATTTTTTGGTTTTAACAGCACATATTTGACCGTCTGATTACTAAACTGGCTAATCAAACTAGAGTGTATCAAAGCTTGATTGGATAATAATGGGTTGTATAAATTGACTACTTCCACGCCATCTTTATAGCCATCATTGTCCGTATCTTCGTCGTTATTATTAGTGCCGAAAATTAATTCTTCTTCAATGCTTAAATCATCTCGATCTTGATCAAAATTATTACTGGTCGGTGGAGGTGGTGGAGGTGGTGGAGTAATTGGTCCGTTATTATTTTGATTATTAGTATTGTCAATCGGCTCTGTGCTAGTAGCAGTACTAGTAGCCAATTGGTTTGAATCAGAATTATTTTGGCTATTGTCGATTAATTGTTGCTCTCCGGGTGCTTGATTATTAACTTGATTGTTTACATTATTTTGATCTGTTTTGGCTTGATTGTTAGAAACTGATAAATTAGCAAACAATAGCATGGAACCAACCACAATCAACAAAAAAACCACAAAAGCAATACTACCTAAAATAATCTTTTGTTTATTGCTTAACTGTTTTTTAGGCGAACTTGGTAAAAATTTTTGGGGCATGACGTGAATAGCATCTTGATTGATGACTGTTTCTTTTTCTTTACCGATTTCTTGATTGACAATCGTATTAATTTCATTCGACATCTTTTGATTGTCGATTTGATCTTGAACGTTTTCTTGTTCGTTTGGCATATTTTATTTGTTTATTAATAAACCTTCGCCATTGGGATTATAGCCATTCTGTACTTCTACACCATCTAAATAAGTATCATTATCAGTGTCTGGATCTAAAGCATTAGTTTGATAAGTAAAAAGCTCTTCTTTGTCATATAGACCATCATTGTCAGTATCGGGATTAGTAGGTGTTGTACGGTGAATTCTCACCTCATCTTTATCTGACAAACCATCATTATCAGTGTCTGCTAATTTTGGATCTGACCCAAGACCTGTTTCTTCCGCATTACTCAAGCCATCGCCATCATCGTCTAAAATTACTTCCGGCTGATTATTAACATTATCTGGATTGGTATTAGTATTATCAACTGGCTGATTTTGTGTATTATTAGTGTTGGGATTTTGCTTTTTAGACACAAAAAAATGATAAGCGCCCCAAACAACTAATGCTAATAATACTAAGCCAGATAAAGCCACAAAAACTTTCTTCATAATCGCTCCCTGACTATGCTCGTCTTCCATTAAAATCGGATTAGGTATATTAGGATTTGTGGGCATAGGTGGCAAATTCACAGGGCTTGGTTTTACCTGCAATTTAGCAACTGAAATAGCACTTGGTTTTTCTACTGCACCAAACATGTCATCTACCGCCGACATAGGAGCTGGCGCTGGACTTGGTGTTGTGGGTTGCAAAGAAAAATCTTGATTAGGCACAATATCGCCTTTTTTTACATCATCAAACATAATAAAATATTAATTTATTTTTAACAATCATAGCTAGTCACGGCTGACTCTAGCCAAGAACCACAAATATCCGCTGACAAACAAGCGCGAACTCTAAATTGAGCATCGTTGCCGTCTGGTGCCTCACCAGCTGGCCATGACCAAGTATAAGTATTATTAGAAGTCTGTGCTGGTGTAACCGGTAAATAAGCTACATCGTCTAATTTATATTGCACCTGATAAAAACCATTTGGATTATTGGCCGACCAACTTAATGACAAATCCACTGACCTATTACCCTCACTAACACAAGGTGAAACGCCAAAATCAGGATTTAAAGCCGTTGGATTATCAAGATTAGCACAACTAGAAGTATCAAAAGCACATTGATTACAACTTAAATTACCATAAGTAAAACCTTGAGTTTGACAAGTTTGATTATTTAAATTATTAACTTCACACTCTTCTGTGCTATTTATAATACCATCACCGCAACTAGCCCTGACGGCGACGCTGCCATCACCGCAAACAGGCGTACAAGTATTACAAGTAGCTGGCTGGCCATCTAAGCATGAATATTCTATGCCTCCCATATTACTACCCTCACAAGCTTCATAGGGCGTGTCAATCTGATTGTTGCCACAGAAACCACCGCACATTTCAGCCGTAAGTTCTGGTGTTGGCCAGTACCATTTACACTCTACTAGCTGCCCAGCAGCATTGACCGAACCTTTGGGGTAACAGCCTCCTAAGTGTTCATTCCACCAATCCCTATTAAAAGCAGGCTCTAGCGTGGTATCACATAAATTTCTAAAGCCACCGTCACATTCTTCTGTGCCGTCAATAATACCATTACCACAACCTAAGCTACCTTGTGGCGAACCTTCAAAAACAGCATTACATTGCGGATTATTTCTGTGAATATGCCCATCAAGCGGTGGAGCAAAATTAAAATCTGGTCCGTCGTAAACAAATTCAAAATTAGCATCTAAAGCATAGTTATGCCCACCTTCATTTTTATAAAAATAAATACTAGAATTTGCTGGACAAGTAAACTCTTGACTAGCTTCATTCCAACAAGTATTGGCATCAGAGCCAGCTGGACAAGCGCTAAAACGATTTAAAGGATCAACTGGCAAAACACCCCCTAAGACATTAGACAATTCTTGACTCCAAGATGGCCACGGACTGACTGACATCCCATCTACATAAGTGCCAGCATTTAATAATGGATAATACGGCACGCAAGGTCCACTATTTGGACACTGACTATTTTGTGTACAACTAATATTAGCATTATCTCTACAAAATTTATAATTATTACTATAAGCTATCAATTTGCTTTGAATGCTTAATAAATCACCTAAACGTTGATTATCGCGACGTAACTTATCACCATTAGCATTACAGTTGCCAAGCGCTGGGCAATCAAATTTACTAGAACAACTAATACTATTGTCACTACTACAAACTCCAACATTAGAAACATTTGTACTTAAATGTAAATTAGCCAACATTTGCTCCACGATAGCGGCCGTAGAAACTCTAGCGCCGATGCTATAAGAAATCATGTATATATTACTATATACACTACCACCATTCACATCAGCTACATTTAAAGCATTAATATAAATAGTATTGCCAACTTTAAGAGCTGGATAGCCATCAACCACTTGGGCTTGACCAGCCGTTTCTGGATTTGGTGCATATTTTTTGTACCAATCATTGATGGCTAAATGTTCAGAATTTCGCATAACTCTGACGCCAATCACATCCAAAGATGAGGCTTTAGCAGTGACCGCAATTTCATTAGTTGCCGCTGATTCTCCACCCATATTATAGGCAGTCACGCGATAGCTATAAACCTCATTAGCAATCACATTATTATCGGTAAAATTAATACTAGCATTAACTGTGCCAATTCTATACCAATCAACTGTGCTAGATTTACGATAAATATTAAAACCATCTTCATTGTTAGCATTATCAGTCCAGGCTAATTTCACACCATCAGCACTATTATCGGCTAAAACTAAATTAGCAGGAGCGCTTGGTCTGGCAATAGCAGCTAAAACGCTAGTTTTAAATTTAGCCAATAAATTTCTCCACCAAGACTGATGATTATTTGCATCAAAAGTAGATAAAACTACAACTTTAGGATCAACGATAAAGATAAATTCGGCTAAATTCTGATCACCAGGTGAAAAAGTGCGAGGAATTATTTGATCATTTAAATATGGTAATAATGGCTCATTGACTCGGCCAGAGTCTTGACAATAGTAAGTGCTAAAATTATAAAGCCCAGTAAAATCATAGGGGAAATCACCAGCTTGCTTTGGCCAAGGATGTTCACATAAAAATAAATTGACTTGTGAACTGCCAGTCCCTGTCCCGGCTTGCGAGTCACTCACGCTAACAATCAAACTAGTGTTACCATTTTTATTATTAGCCGTCGCTTCTATGCTTTGTTGGTCATCATCAACTAAAGTCAATAAACTATTATTTTCTTGCCAATGATAGGTCTGCATCACTAAAGGATCACCACTCGCATCATAAGCAGTGGCCAGATAGCTATGTTGATTACCAGCTAAACCATCATTAGTATCGCCCTGACAATTGCTACGAACACAGCTAAATAAATCTTGGCTTGGATCAACAGTCACGAAGCTTACTTGGCACATTTGACTACTAGTTTCAAACAACCAGATATAGGAATCTACTCCGCTCACATTATCACTATCAAAATTCAAAAAATTATCAGCCAAATCTACACCCATATTGCTCCTGACCGAGCCTGCTACCAAGGCTAAATAATTAGTACTAGTAGCCAAGGAAGTGCTTGGGTATAGCCAAGCTTTACTTTGATTGTTATTATTTGTAAAAACAAAATTAGTAGCAACCGGACAATACCACTGTGAATCTTTTTTCACACAAGCAGTTTGTTCACTGTCAGATGCTTTGTATAAATGCATGCCCGCCTCTACGCTAGCGCGATCCATCAAAGTATTAAATTGCACCTCTACCGCACTATTTAAACAAGCTGGCGTTTGTGGTTTAGTAGGGATTAAAATTTTTGGCTCTGGATAAACAGAGACATCACCAAAATGCACCTCTAAAGTTGCTTGATCCTCCACTGAATATTGTGCAATGGAAGCATTAATATGAGCTATACCACCACCTACGGGATTAACTTCTACTTGATTAATATCTGAAATCCCTATAGTAGCCACACTACTTGGATTTGAGCTCCAATCATAATCATAACCAATTGGGTTCAAAGCTTGACCATTTGGATCACAAGCGTTCGCTGCACTATAAGGTGTAGCAAAATAAGCTATTTGTGCATTAGTAGTGGCTAAATAGTAAGCTGGATCGATGCTTAAAGAGCTTGGTGTACAGGCTTGACCATTATTGACTTGAAAACTCCAATTAAATGGACTACTTAAATTATAGCCAGCTACATTTTTTAATTCTTGTTTTAATTCTACTTTATAATATCTATTGGCAAGAAAATTATTATGAGAAATATTTAATCTATGCCCATCTGCACTCAAGACTAAATTAGTGACTAAATTGCCGCCACTTAAACTACCACAATCTTCATCTGCACAAAGATGTAATTGCACATTACCTGCCAAACTACTTTCCAATACTGTAGTATTAAAATCCACCCAAACTAAAGCATTATTACAAGAACTTTTACAATTTGGGCCATAATCAACTACTTCTAAAACTGCATCAATAATTTTTGGATAAGCTAAAGACATCAGACCATTTAAACCAGCTTGTAATTCTACAGTGTTTGGCACCATATTAGCAGTCACTTGTCTGCCTAAAACCCAAGCCTTAGCAATATTAGTATTTACTACTATTTGATCCTCAATAGAGGCTTTGCTGCTGTCATCTATAAACCAATTAGACCAATTATAATTTCCTCCACAAATATTACAGTTTGTTGCCAGTGGACTAGCACTAAATTCTTTAGTTTCACCGACATAGATATCGGCCAAGGGACTATCAGTTGGCGTCACTGAAATATGGTCAACTTGGCATAAATTTTCTTGAGTTCTAAAATGCCAAGCATAATTTGTACCTGACCAAACTTCATCACCATTAGCTTTGTGAAAATCTCCCAAAACTACTTTATACCAACGATTAGGCTCTAAATTAGTGCCGGGATTTAAGATAAAGCCCTCACTATTACTATTATGGTTAATAATACTTAAATTAACCGCTACATTAGTATCACAAGTCGCATCGCTAAACTCACCACCGACATTACAAGCTTTCACTTGAATATTATTAGCATTAAAGTCCGCATCATCCACATCAGCATTAAATAAAGCCGAGATATTTGTGTCTAAATAAGCGTCTCTTGATGACTGACTATTTAAACCATCTGGCCATGGCGAAGGTGACTGCAAATTATCATCGCTACATTCATAAATTTCTTGCAAAGAAAATGGATCAGCGGCGGTAGTGACTGTCCAAGAATAGCTACAAGACAAACTCGTGGCACAGGTGCCTGAAACAGCACAATAATTACCAGTGGCTTGCTGACAACAGTCCATGTTTACACCACACTGATTGTCATTAGTACAGCTTGCCACAGAAAAATTCAAAGCATTACTATCTTGATTATTGACCCTGACTTTGACCGGCCCAGTCAAAGCACCAGTTGGTACTTTTGCATTCACTAATTGATTAGACCAAGAATTCACTATAGCAGAAATATTACCAGTAAAATTTACTTGGCCTGAATTACTAAAATTATCCCCATATAAATTCACACTAAATAAATTATTAGCTGGGCCATTATTTGGCTGCAATAAACATAAGCCTGGACCAGCAGTAGTGTTGGTGACCGAAAAATTATAAGTATTACTTTGAACACCGTCGCTATGACGCGTGACTTTGATCTTATCATCATTGGCCACAGCCAAGTTCGGCACTTTCACTACGATGTTATCGTTATGCCAAAAATTATTAGCGCATTGAGCCGGAAAGCTAAAATCACCCACAACCGTGCTGCCGTCATTTTTAATAAACTCTACTATGCCAGTAGTGCTGCCAAAATTACTACCCAAAATAGTTACATATTGGCCGGTCGGGCCACTATCTGGACTAACTGAACTAATGACAGGATCACCACTACCGGACGCTCCTACTGTAAAAGGTAATTCATTACTACTTTTGTCATTAGTATTTTGAAGCCAAAAACTCAACTCGCCAGCTGCTAAATTTGGCACCGTCACTTTAGCTTTTTGGGCTGACTCAAAACTTAAAACACCGCTAACACCACCAAAAAATGCTCTATCAGTATTAGCAAAATTTAGACCATGCACCGTGACCAGCTCACCAAAACTACCATTAGCCGGCTCTACTTTACATAAACTCGGTGCTACTGCGCCACTATCATCAAACATCTTGGAATTACTTTCTCTACCCTCCACATCTCTCACCCAAACTTCTGCGCCACCATCAAGCGTATTTTGTGGCACGCCAACGATAATCAAATTATCACTCCAATATTGAGTACATTCGGAATTTAAAACACTTGGTATAACACCTGGCTGCTCGCTGCCATTATTACCCTCAAAAGCTACCAAACCACCACTAGCGCCAAAACCAGAACCATAAATACTAATCAAAGAACTCTCTTCGCCTGTTTCTGGACTAATTCGAGAAATCACCGGGCCATTATTTTGGATAGCAGCATTGAGACAAAAGTCTGCATCTACACAAGCGTTAGCGGCACAACAGCCGGATACACAATCACTTTGACCATTATTACATAAAACATTAAAATCTTCTGGGGCTGACTGTAGATCATCTACTTCAATAAATAATTCCCCAGACAAAGCATTGATTGGGACTATGGCGTTATTAATTTTATTATCAGTCCAAGTGTCCCAACTACTAAAACGGTTAGATTGCCAAATATTACCATTCCAATTAAAAAGATCAATAAAACCAGCACCGCCAAAGCCAATGCCCTCAATGTCAATGCCCTCACCACGACGCTGACTGCTTGGCGTCACACAAGCAATACCTGGACCAGGCTCGCCCTCCCTGACTTCAAAAGTAGCTAAGTCTGGATAAGACCCTTCTTTATTGGTAGCGGTATTAATTTTAATTCTGTAATTACCTAAAGCAATATTAGGGACAATGGCTTTGGCCCGAAAATAATTAGCTGGACGATTATTAAGATGGCTCCAAGCTACTTGACCATTACAATTAATCAAACTCGCTTCTTGGATCACACCGCTGCCATCAAATTTTACTTTACTATTATTAGCTGAGTATTCTTCAAAATTCCAACCCTCAATAGTAATGTATTGACCAACAGTCGCGCCATTAACATCTGGTCTAACTTTACAAATTTTGACTGAATCATCAGCTGGCTCTGGACACTCGGGCGGCACTACAATCGGATTAATAATGGTATTACCATTGCCACCACCATTACCATTAGGATTAGTGGCCTCATATAATTTATTTAAAACGAAACTGGCGATGGCATAAGCAGACAAAATAATCACCAAGCCAATCACCGCACTGACAATGATACCTTTGGCGGTTTTTATTTTTTCTTCGTCGCCACGAGAAGTCATCCATAAATAGCCAGCATATAAAATCAAGACTACAGCCAAAACTCCCAAAAAACCTAAAAATATATTGATAATATTCGCAATCACTTGTTTCAGGTCTGATTGAGCAAGATTGACACCAGCGTTTGCCAGGTCATTTACTCCTGTCACATCATTACTTTGAGCTAAAACCAAATTGACTTTAAAGAGAATTAAAGTAAAAAAGCTTGTGACGGACCAAAAAAGTTTTTTATTCATGATAATATAAGCTAAAAATTTTTATTTTTATTGACTTTCTAATTAGATTAATTAGCTTGACCTTGGCAACTTAAACCAGATTGACAAGCTGGACTATTATCTGTATTACAACTACAGCTACCGCTTGGATCCTGACAACGACAAGGCTGAAAGCAATTTTGATAAACATCTTTGATATCTGAACTTAAAGTCGGCTGATAAGCAGTATAAGACTTCAAACGATCATGAGATATTTTAATTGTTTCCCCACTCACTACACTCAACCAATAATTAATCAAATTGCTTGGCACTTCCACAAAAGCAATATTATCGCTATTGACAGAAGCGGTCATTAAACTTTTATCAAAGGTGACGCTAATCGGGGCATCAGTAGCGACGGCATTATCGTCTTCCATGGAAATAATTTTTGGTGGCACTAAATCAATCGTATCATTAGTATTAAATGACCAGCTATACTCACTAACCAAAACATTGTCGGCCATATCTTTGATATTGGTGGTGACAGTAGCCGTCAAGCTAGCCGAAGCTGGTAAACAATAAACATTTCCACCACAAGAGTTCGTACCACACAAACTATCAGTGACGAATTCAACAGTTTTATATTGATTGGCTATCCGATAAGTGCCATTTAAAATATTGGCTTGCTTGACATTGATATTAGTAAAACTAGGATAAACGCCACTAGCTAAAAGTGGATTTACGCCTTCGGAAAAATTCACCTGCACGATAGTATTACGAGCATTAGTACTACCGGCTTGTGGTATTACCGAGACGACACTTGGTGGTGTCAAATCAACTTCTTCATTAACAGTAAAATTCCAGTCATAGCCATTTAAGCCAAAAGCGGCTTCACCATTATCTTTACTAATCTCATTGGACAAAGCAAAGTTATAGCTAGTATTTTGGTTAGCCGAGCCTAAATAATTACCCACATCTCCAGCAAATGGATTCAAAGCCAAAACTTTATGATCATCACTTAAGGTAGCCTGCAAAGAATTGTTATCAAAAACTGTGTTATCGGCATTATTTTTTAAAATAAGATTATCTATTTTAGCGCAGGCATTATAATCACAATCACCGCCAGTAAATAACAAGTCTTCGGGTTTAATAGCTTCTTTAAAAGTAATATAAATATTAGTATTGCGAGGAATATCTTCAGCATTACGCATTGGGTAATGACTTTCGATGATGCCATTACCGATGCCAATACCACCATGATAGCCACCACCATTGCCGTTACCATTGCCGTTACCATTGCCAAACGTACCATCAAATAAAGCTTTTAAGATAAAGCTAGCAATGGCGTAAGCAGCTAAAGTAATCGCTAAACCAATCGCCGTGTCCACCATGATTTTTTTGGCTTTTTCTAATTTCGCTGCCTCACCATTGGCCGTCATCCATAAATAACCCGCATAAAGAAATAATAGCACTGCTAGTGTTCCTAAAAACGCTAAAATAATATTGATAATGTTAGCGATCACTTGTTTTAAGTCTGTTTGTCCCAAATTGACGCCAGCGTTAGTCAGATCATTTACACCGGTCACACTATTGCTTTGCGCTAGCAAATCTTTTGGCAACAAAAAAATAACTGCTAATAAAATAATTAGAAAAACAGTTATTTTCTTTAATTTAAGCATGGTAATGTTTTTATTTTTATAAATTATAAAGCAAGTTTTGCTTTGACTAACTTTTGTACTAATTGGCCATCGGCCTGACCCTTAGTTTGAGCCATCACTTCTTTCATCACTAAGCCAAAACCATTTACTCCAGAAGCAACAACACTATCAACAATTTTAGCAATATCAACCTCTGCCATTAAGGCTGGTAAATAAGCGTTAATAATCTCTGCTTCGGCTTTTTCTTGATCAGCTAAATCATTACGGCCAGCACTGCTAAAAGCTAAGATGGAATCTTGTCTTTTCTTTAATTCGCGACGTAAAACTGCCATTACTTCTTCATCGTTAAGTGCGGCTTGTTTTTTGGCGATCTCCTCATTTTTTAAAGCACTTTTTAACATCCTTAATAAAGACAATTTTAGGGCCTGTTTTTCCTTGAGGGCATTTTTAAAATCTATTTCAATGTTTTGTGCTAAAGACATAAAATATTTTATCTCTCTATCTAGCACTACCGATCCCCGCGGACGCGGGGATCTGATAATAATGCCTTAATTATTTACCGTAACGTTTGGTGAGAAAATCGTCTAATTTGCCAATGCGTTTCAAATATTCTACTTTGCCTGACATGTCTAAACGACGTAAAGCACTTTCTTTTTGCTTACGTTTTGAGCTATCTTTGCTATAAAAACGAACCTTTTTAGCTTGTAAAATCTTACCACTTTGAATAGTTTTTTTGGTAAAACGACGAACCATGTTTTCAAAAGATTCATTATCTTTGCGTTTGACTTCCAACACTTGGATGCACCTCACTTTCTAAATTTTTTAAAAAGGAATATAGGCAATTTCTTTCCATATTCTTACCATTATAATGACAAATTTTTTGACAAAAGTCAAGGTCACTTTTTTGTGGATAACCCCCTCTTTAATCTCCCCCTTCCCCGCTTTCGCGGGGAATTAAAAATGACTAAAATAAAAAAAGGAGGCCTCGTCTCTTTCCACTCGAGTGCGAGTGAATTAAGACGAGACCTGCCGTAGTCGAGATTTACTTGCTATACAGTGAACGGTCAGCAATTAACCGCGAGCAGTCACCTCATAGATTCTTTTGGTAAAAACACTAACTAGTTCATGTCCAAGGTCAGATTGTCCAAGTACTTGCTGAACCACAGTCGCTAGATGCGAACCACGACATCTGTTCAGTTGAGCACGGAAAATGGCGACAGCCTCATCGATCTGATCATCGGTCATGGTGGGTGGTGACGCGTTGGAAGACATGGAGCCATCCTTTCCTTTTTTACTGATTTCCATATAGCCACAGTGCACAAGTTAGGATGTTTAAATTCTAAATTAAACGCTGAGGCTATATTTACAAGTAAAATATCAATGAACCAATTAATATGGAAATATATTACATATTAACCATTCTGTCAATGGCAATTTAAAAACCAACCTGCGAGGTTGATTTTTTAGCTAAGATTAGAACTAAACTCCCGCGAAGCGGGGGTTTATTAAAACTCTTCAAAATTATTTAAACTCATTATCAAATTCTTCTTCTGTACAAATATTATCTTTCACTAAAGCTTCTTTTAAATCTTTAACTATAAATTTACTAACTATTCTCTGCTTAAAAGGTATAGGAAATGGTCTAGACCAAAATGGATATTTAACTAAATAATTATGCCGCCCACCTTGGACTAATTGTAAATCTTTATTATGACTTACTAGACGTTTAATAAAATTTAACAACTTTTTAATTTTGACATTTGCATATTCACCCATAACAGTAATATCTCTAAGCCATCACTGGTTTTCTTTGTTCTGCTAATAAAAAATTTGTATTTGATCTTTCTTTAATAGCTACATTATTCAAAGCTTTGTATTCATCTGCATTTGGAATAAATTTTTTAATCGCTAAAATATCAAAATATTCTTTCGGTATATCGTGTATGGCTAATAAAGCATCATTGACTGTGTCAATAAATTCATCAGCTGATCTGCCTTGAGTAGTAAACTTTTCTTTACCAAACATCACAGTGCCTACAATAAATTTACCCTCTCTAATCCAACTAACCTGAATGGCTTCTGGTAATCTATCAAAATAAGCCAATAGCTCCTCTCTATTAAGCTTTGGCCTGAATAATTTAGTAAAATTCTGAAACAAAAATTGCATATTATATATTATGATAATAATACAAACCACAATAAAAATCAATAGCCACCAATTATTTACTCTTTTTCAAGACTTTAGCGATCAAATGATGCTCTAGCCTTTTTTGCACCTCTTTGACAGCTTTTTTAATATCCACTACTTCTTGCACACCATTTTCCATATCACGAATCAAGACCGTACCGTCAACGATTTCTTTTTGACCCAAGATCAAAGCAAAACGCGCGCCTTTTTTATCAGCTGACTCTAGCTGACCTTTTAGACCTGTTTTAGCTAAATCTTCAGAGACCGAAACATTTTCTTTTCTTAACTCTAATAATAAATGTAAAGCTTTTTTTCTCGCTTCTGGACCTAAGGTCGCTACATAGACATCTGGACGCCAGTTTTCTGGTAAAGGCGCTTTGACGTCTTTCATTTTATTAATAATACGTTCCACACCACAAGCAAAACCAATCGCTGGTGTTTGTCGACCGCCCATCAAATAAACTAAATCATCATAACGTCCACCACCACCTAAAGCATTTAGTTTACCTTCCTCACTAGTTTCCACTATTTCCCAAGCCGTTCTAGTATAATAGTCCAAACCTCTGACAATTTTGGAGTTTAAATTGTATTTAACATCTAACTCATCTAAATACTCTAAAACAGAGGTGAAGTGTTTATTACACTCATCACAAAGATGGTCAACGGTCTGTGGCGCGTCTTTGGCTAAATCTTGGCATTTTTTTACACAATTATCATCACCAATACTATTAACTTGCACCTCAACATTAAGACCGAGCTCTTGTAAAATAAAATAAGACAAGCTAATCATTTGAGCGTCAACGATGGGATCATTTTCTCCTAATACTTCAAAACCAAATTGCCAAAATTGACGATAACGACCGGCCTGTGGTTTGTCATGACGAAATTGAGGTGCAAAATAAAATAATTTTACTGGCTGTGGTAAATTGAGCATGCCGTGCTCAATATAAGCCCTGACTACGCCAGCGGTATTTTCTGGACGTAAAGATAATTTTTCTCCGCCCTGATCGACAAAAGAATACATTTCTTTAGAGACAGCGTCAGTTTCTTCACCAACCGCCCGTTTAAATAAAGCGGTAGCTTCGACAACTGGTGTATCAATATATTGGAAGCCATAATCGCGAGCAGCAGCACTGACTTTATTTCTAATTAATTCCCAATAAACTTGTTCATTGGGCAAAATATCTTTCATGCCCTTAACGAGCTTAATGACACTTTTGCTTGCTTTTTTCACTTTTGGCATAATATTTTTAATTATTTATATTCGGGTAAATTAAAAGTCGAAATTCTATCTACTGGCCAACCACGAAACCATACTCGGCCAATGATTAATTTTTTTGGTAAAGCTTGAAAAACACGGGAATCTCGACTAACTGGACGATTGTCCCCCAAAACAAAATATTCATC
>LBRC01000008.1 GCA_000991205.1 Parcubacteria group bacterium GW2011_GWA2_36_10
ATTTTTAAACAAATTTCTCCCGTCGATAGACAACGCATAGTCGGACATTTAGTCAAAGATAATGAAAGTGGAGATTTTGTGGTTTTGGCTGGTGAAAAAGTATTTAAAGTTTTATTGGCTAGTATCACTTACTTTAAGGGTGAAGAAGGGGATGAGGTAGTGATTTTGACGCCCAAAGCTGGCGATTCTGAATGGGCCGCTGTCGAAAATGTCATCAAAGCTAAGTATGCTCATCCGCATTCGGGTGACCCGCAAGATTTAGAGATTAATTTATAAACACATAAATAATGTCAGAAGTCATTTACCGAAAATATCGTCCGAAAACATTCGCTGAAGTAGTTGGGCAAAGACCGATCAAAGTGACCCTGCAAAATGAAGTCTTATCCGGCAATTTGGCGCATGCTTATTTGTTCGTTGGACCTCGCGGTACTGGCAAAACGACTTTGGCCCGTCTTTTTGCGCGCTCTTTAAACTGTCAAAATAAAACTGCTAATTCTGCTGAGCCCTGTAATGCTTGCCATAATTGTCAAGCAAATTTGAATAACCAATCCATGGATGTGATAGAGATCGATGCAGCTTCACATACTGGTGTCGAAAATGTCCGAGAAAACATCATCGCCAATTCTTATGTACCAGCCTTTGAAGTAGGAAGCTATAAAGTTTTTGTGATCGATGAAGTCCACATGCTGTCCAAGCCAGCTTTTAATGCCTTGCTCAAAACTTTAGAGGAGCCACCAAAAAAAGTTATTTTTATTTTAGCTACGACCGAGATTCACAAAGTACCAGAAACTATTATTTCCCGTTGTCAAAGATTTGACTTCAAAAAAATACCAAGCGCTGATATCGTCAAAAGATTAAGTGAAATTATCGAGTGGGAAAAAGTTACGATGGCCGAGACTTTGCTCTGGCAAATAGCTCGTCGCTCTGATGGCTGTTTGCGTGATGCCGAGTCACTTTTGGGACAAATCATTTCTTTGGCTGATGGCCAAGTGGATGATGAACTGGCTTCACTAGTTTTACCACGTAACAATTGGCAAGAAATCGATGATTTTGTAGCCGCTTTACGCATGCGTAATTTAAACACCGCTTTGAATCAAATCCATAAACTCATTGACGAAGGTGTCGATCTAGAGACTTTAACGGCTGATTTGCTAGAATATTTGCGTCACACCATGCTCTATAAGATTTTAGGGGCTGATTATTTGCGAGATTTTGATGATAGTTTTAGAGATTTATTAAAAAATCAAGGCGATGGTTTTGAGCTTAGTGATTTACATCGTTTATTAAACATTGTTTTGACTAAAACTAATCAACGTCACTACGCGATGATTGACCAGCTGCCATTAGAATTAGCTTGTGTGGAGTTTTTATTGACTGAAGCAGAAAATACTAAAAACAATACGAATATTACTAGTCAGGTGACTGGTGATGGAGAGCAAGATTTATCAGTTTTAAAAAATAATTGGGATCAAATCGTTGATAAACTAAAAAAAGTAAATAATTCCGTGGCCGCTTTTTTGAAAACTGCTCATCCTTTGACTTTAGATCAAGAGCAATTATTTTTAGGAGTTGAATATTCTTTTCATGCCGAGCAAATAAATAAACCGGAGTTTATCCTGGCTTTGAAGCAAGCTGTCCATGAGCTTTTGAAAAGAAGTGTCAAAATAGAGCTAAAAGTTGATGCCAATTATCTCACTAATCACCAAAACTTTCGTGGACGCAGTGAAGAAGATGTTGATTTAGCGGTTGATGTTTTTGGCGGAGAAGTAGTCTAAAATTTAAATAATCAATCTAAAACAAATTTTATGGAAGAGCAAGACACGCTAAAAAGCACACCCAAAGATGTATTTTTACATTTATTTGGCATCGTGACTTTTTATTTAAGTATCGTGAGTTTTATCAATCTTTATATCCAATACATTGACTTCCTGTATCCAGATGCTTTGACTTTTTATTATAACAGCATTGCTCAAGCTGTTAGAATTTTTACCTCGATGTTAATCATTGCTTGGCCGTTTTATTTATTAACAACTTGGATCTTAGCTAAAGATGTGAAAACTAATAAGGCCAAAAGAGAAATCAAAATCAGAAAGTGGTTACTTTATTTAACGCTTTTTGTGTCAGCGGTCACCATTATCGTGGATTTGATTATGTTTGTTTATCGCTTTTTAGACGGTGATTTGAGTATTAAATTTTTCTTTAAAGTGCTAGTCGTTTTAGTAGTAGCTGGCTTGGTATTTTCTTATTATCTTTGGGATTTGAAAAAAGAAGAAGCCAATAAAAAATTGAATCTTATTTTTACTTGGGTGACGGCAATTTTAGTTTTAGCTAGTGTAATTTTAGGCTTCTTTATTATCGGCACGCCAACTAAACAAAGAGCTTATCGTTTTGATGAACAAAGAATACAAAATTTACAAACTATTCAAGATCAAGTTGTAAATTATTGGCAACAAAAACAAGTCTTACCAACAGAGTTAAGCGCTTTAGAAGATAGTATTTCTGGTTTTAAAGTACCAGCTGATCCAGATACAAAAGCTATCTATGAATATAAAATTATTAGTCCTTTAGCCTTTGACTTATGTGCAAATTTTAAAACAGTGTCTAATAATCAGAATAATCTTAAAAATGGTGCTATGTATGAGGTGCCTAGTGGAGATTTTCAGCAAAACTGGACACACCAAGCGGAAAGAACTTGTTTTAGTAGAACGATAGATCCACAGTTGTATCAACCGGTTTTGAAACAATAAAAAATAAATTTACATTATCTTAGCTTTTTTATGGCTATTATACTTGAACAATTAGATAATGAATATAATGAAGAAACCTGCTCTATTTTATTGGGTAAACATTTTGTTTTAAAATTTTCTCCAGACCAAAAACGCAATATTTTGCACTCAAATCAGGCTATAGAAAATTTGATTAATACAGAGAATCTTTTGGTTAGTCCTATTTTGGGTAAGGTTAATTCTATCGTAAGTTTTAGTAAAAATATACTAAAAGAATTAGGTGAAAATATTAAATTTCAAGATTTTTTGAATAAAATAGCAAAAAGTGGTCTTTCTAAGAGCGCTAGTCTTTCGTCAATTTTAAATAAAAGTAAAGAAGATATTTTACAATTAAGTAATGATATACAAAAGATAGAAAAAGATAATGATTTGTTTTTAGCTCAAGATCGTAATTTATATTTTTGTGAATCTTGTAATGCTTATTTAGGAGAGACTTCACAACTTTTGCCTCCAAAATGTACTTATTGCCAAACTAATACGAATTGGAGCGCTTCACACACGGCAGTGAGATTTGTTGATAGTCAGGTCGCAGACTATCTCACTGGGTTATGGTTCGAGGATTATATGGCTAAATTATTAAATAGTTTGGGTTGGAAAACTTGGTGTCATGGGTCTATAATGGGCTCTAGCGGAATTGATCATCAGGTTGATATTTTGGCTATTAATAATTCGCAAGGAAGAACTTTAATAGGAGAGTGTAAAACTGGTAAAATTAACAAAGAACAAGTATTTGATTTATCAGCACAATATTACGATATTAAGAGCAACCTGGGTTTTTTATTTTCATTACAACCAGTAGATAATAATAGGTTAAAAGATTATATGAAAAGAACGGCTGGTTTATGTTTATTGGATAATTTGAAGCGTATTACTGATGAGGAAATAAAAAAGCAGATTCAAAATAATTTATAAATTACTTAAAAAAAGAAAATGTGGTATTATAATGATATAAATTTATGAGTAATATAATCACAAAATCAGGAATAATAGCTTGGGATGTAAAAAATATAGATACAGTTCCAGAAGAAATGGGTATATACATATTAAGAACATCACCTATTATTGATGATATTATTTTTATTAGTGGCACAGATAATTTAAGAAAGGAGTTACAAAATAAATATAATGATGATAGTTTAAAGGATGTGAAATTTTTTGATTGGTATATTATTAAAGACAAGAGTGATATAGAAAAATTAGAAAATCAGTGGAGAGCTAGGTATATTAATGTTTAGTATATTTATTTACTTAAAGAGAACACCCCGCGTTGCGGGGTGTTCTCTTATTGTTATATAAAGCACTTGGAACAGATAAGGTATAATAAATGTGATCTAAACATTAACCAAATCTGTTCCATGAATAACTTTAACCAAATTAATAATGATTTGCAAGCTAAGAAAATCATTAAGAAACAACTAGGAAGAATATATTGCCCTAGATGTGAAAGAAAACACTATATTAAGCTTTTAAAAGACAAAAGGTATTATTGTTCTAAATGTAGGTATAAGTTTAGCTTACAAGTATTATTAGGCTTTAAGCATAGCAAGTTAAGCTATTTACAAGTCTTAAGGTTAATTGATTGTTTTACTAAAAATACACCCTTAAAACTAGCTTGCGACTTGAGTTTAATCTCTTATCCTAGTCTAAGGTCTAATTATACTAGATTAAGGCTTTTATTGCCTAAAACTAAGGATAAACTAGTAGGAGACATTATTGTTGATGAAGCTTTTGTTGGTAAGAGAAAGAATAATAACCAAGCTATTGTCATGGGTGCAGTTAATAGAGAGTTTAATAAAATACACTTAGAGATTGTCCCAGACAGAGAACAAGATAGTTTAGAAGCTTTTTTATTAAAGTATGTAGATATTAATAGTTTTATTACCACTGATGCTTGGTCTAGCTATTATGATATTACTTATTATGGTTATGGACATAGAATAGAGAATCATAGTAGATTTCAACTTAAATATTCTTGTCCTATTGAAAGAGTTTGGGCTTTATTTAAGACTTTCTTAAAGAGAACTTCATCATATTTGGAAAGAAAAACTGTTTGAATATTTGGTGGAGTTTCAAGCCAAGTTTAATCACAGAGAAATAGTTAGAAACCCTTTGAATTTATTGACTTATCTACTTAAGCCTTGTTCCAAGTGCTTGACATAACTACTCTTAGTTTATTGACTAATTGTCGGCTTTTTTATACACTGAATGGGCTTATTCGGGGATCGTCCCTCGGCCGTAGACCGTAGGTCCACGACCTACGGGCGAGGCTAATGGTAGGAATAACAATGAAGTAAAAAAGGTTTATAATCGGGGATCGTCTAATGGTAGGACAACAGGTTCTGGTCCTGTTTATTGGGGTTCGAATCCCTATCCCCGAGCCAGATTTTAAATAAAAAGTTATGCAACTACTATCACTCACAATAAAAAATTTTCGTAGTATCGAAATAGAAACTTTTATTGTTAAAAAAATTAGTGATAATTCTTATACTTTTACACTTATTGGGATTAATGAATCCGGTAAGAGTAGTTTTTTAAAGGCAATCTCTTTAATAGATAATGATGATGAAAAAATTGTTTTTCCAAAAGATTATTTTGAAGAATCAGAACCTATAAGTATTTTCCTTGATTATAAATTAGAGCCATTAGATGAAAAAAGATTAAAGGCTATTTTAATAGAGAAAGGTTTTGATAGGGATATTGTTTCAAGAGTAAAAGTTGAAAGAATAAATATTTATGTAACATTTGATCCAGATGAAAATGCAACTAAAAAAAATTTTGATAAAGTTGTATTTAGAGATAAAATTTTTAAAGATTACGTATTACAAGAAGATAAACCAGTTAAAAAAGATCGTTCAGAAACACAAGAGTATCAAGAAGATTTTGATCTTGAAAAATATTTTGAAACTTATTTTCCTCAATACTTTTGGAAAATTTCTCATAGGATTATTTTTTGGAAATCAGATAGCAAACACCTCATCAATGACCAAATTGATTTAAATGTATTTGCCGCTGACCCAGAAAATACTTCTATACCACTTTTGAACTGTTTTGAATTAGCAGGAGTGGGTCAAGATGATATTGCTAAGCAGGTTACAAGAATAAAAACAGACTCGGCTGAAATAAGTAATTTACAAGATAAACTTAGTGATAAAGTGACAGCTCATATAAAAAAAATATGGCCGAGTAACGCTGTTAAAATTAAATTTCAAATAAATAATTCTTTTTTATCTTTTTTGATTGAAGATGAAAAAGTAAGATACAAATCTAAAACAACTGAGCAAAGAAGTGATGGCTTTAAACAGTTTATCTCTTTTTTATTAACTATTTCAGCAGAAAGCGCAACAAACCAACTCACAAACTCAATACTTTTACTTGATGAACCAGAAACCCATTTACATCCACAAGCACAAGAGTATTTAAAAGACGAATTAATTAAAATAACAAAAAATGAAGATAATAATATCGTTTTTTTTGCAACACATTCAAATTATATGATTGACAAATATCATATTGAGAGGTGTTTTCGTGTTTTGAAACACTCAAATAGAAAAACCGGATTAGAAAAAATTGAGCTAGGCGAAACTTCATATTCTGAAGTGAATTATGAAGTTTTTGGTATTCTATCATCTGACTACCATAACGAATTATATGGATATTTGGAAGATGTATATAAGTCTAAAATTGATAGTTTGCCAAAAATTTTACAGTGGCAAAATAAAAAAAGTGGTGCAACAGAAGATGTTTCTTTAGCAACATATATTAGACATTCAATTCATCATCCAGAAAATACATTAAATGTAAAATTTACATTAGAACAATTGCAAGAATCTATAAATGTTTTGAGGAATTTGAAATATGGTAAAAAATAATTAAAAATATATGAGTAATCAATTAGAAATTTTGGAGGTTGTTGATGAAAATGATAATGTAATTGGTCTTGAAACTCGTGAAAAAATTCACAAAGAAGGACTTTTGCATCGGGAAATACATGTTTGGTTTATTACTTCAAAAGGAGAAATTATTTTTCAGCATAGAGCAAAAAATAAAGATACTTACCCAGACAAATTAGATGCTACTATTGGCGGACATGTTGAGCCAAATATGTCTTATGAAGAAACAGCTGTTAAAGAATCTAAAGAAGAAACTGGAATTGACATAAATATTGATAAACTACTTTTTCTTGCTAAAATGCGAAAAAAAAGTTTTGATGAAGTAACTAAGCTTACAAATAATAGCATTCGTAGTCAATATGCTTATCTTTACGAAGGTGCCATTTCAGATTTAAAAATTGAAGAAGGTAAGGCTATTGGTTTTGAAGCTTGGAAAATTGATGATTTACCTGATCTTTCTGAAACCGACAAAAAGAAATTTATAGAATTGATTTTAAAAGAAGAGATGTTGGAGCTTTTTAATAAAGCAAAAAAACAATTACTTTAAATTAAACAAAAATATATGATATCAAAATGTACAAATTGTAAAAAATACATTTACTATTTTCTCGAAGGAGCTTTGGCTCTGGTTATTATCATTGGTTTGACTTTGAAAATGACTACTAAAGAAGACACTTGGTTATGTGAAAATGGTCGGTGGATAAAACATGGTAATCCTAGTGCTGAAATGCCAAAAACTGGCTGTGGGGAACTAAAAGAAGATAAGGTAGTGACTAATTTTCTTGAGTGCGAAGCAGCCGGCTATCCAGTGATGAAATCTTATCCACGTCAATGTCAGGTAAAAGACATGATTTTTGTCGAAGAAGTTGGTATCACTGACGAAGCAGAAAAGAGCAAGGCAAATTTGGTCAAGCTAGAGTCGGTTCACGCTGGTGATAGCATCACTAGCCCGATCAAGATCACTGGCGAGGCGAGAGGCAATTGGTTTTTTGAGGCTAGTTTTCCGATCTCAATCGTGAATTGGGATGGTTTGATTATCGGTCAAGGTGTAGCTCAAGCTAAGGGTGAGTGGATGACAGAAGGTTTTGTGCCATTTGAGGCTAATATTAGTTTCGATAAAGCTACTTATAAAAATAACGGCTCTATTATTTTACAAAAAGACAATCCGTCTGGCTTGCCGGAAAATGATGATGCTTTAGAAATCCCAATATTTTTTAAATAAAACATGAAAGATATATATCAAGAGAAAAAACAAATTCAACAAGATTATTATAATAGCACCGCCGAGAAGTATGATGCTTGGCATACAGAAACTGAATCAGCTAAGATAGTTGATCAGTGGAATTTTGTTAATTTACAGAATTTTCTTAATCAAGAAAAAGTTGATAAATGTTTAGATATTGCTTCTGGCACTGGACGTTTGAGTGCCAAGTTATTACAGGTGGCAGATAATGTGTATGGTGTAGATTTGTCGGAAGAGGTCTTAAAAATTGCGAAAAATAAATATCCACAGATTAATTTTAGTTTAGGTGAGTCAGTGGCTTTGCCTTATGAAGACAATTTTTTTGATTTAGTAGTGATCAATGGATCATTGCATCATTTTTTTGCTACCGAAAAAACTTTTGCTGAAGCTTTCAGAGTTTTGAAATCTAGCGGTAAATTTGTAATTTTAGGTGAACCAAATAAAAACTATGGAGCGATTTGGAATCCATTTTTTTATGTCTGGTTTTTATTTAGAGTTATTACTCGTATTTTAAATATTTTTGTCAAGCAAAAAACTGTCCAAACCGAGCTGATCGAGCCAGAAGCCGAGAGCTTTGTAGCAGCCCAGTTAAAGGCTATTTTAGCTAAAGTTGGTTTTGAAATTAAGACTTTTTATACTTATGATTATCTACCCAGAAATGAAAGCAAAGTGTTTTTAAAGCATTATACTAGCTATTTAGCTTGGGAACATCGTTTTTTAGCTAAAGTTTTCCCAAATTTAGGTTCAGCTATCCAATTTTTAGCTATTAAAAAATAAGCTTTTAAAGACTTGTAAAAATCTTCAATTGTGCTAGAATATTGTCATATTTAAATACTTTGTTTATGGAAAAAAGAAATACTATTCGTCGTGTAGCAAGTAAAAATCAAGTTCGCTGGACTTTTGTGGCCATAGTTTTAGTCGCAGTTTTTGCTGGCTTCGTGGCTTGGCCCCAAGGTATTGGTTGGTTTAGTCGCTTTAAAGTGCATTTAGGTTTGGATTTACAGGGCGGCACCCATTTGGTTTACCAAGCTGATGTCAGTAATATCGGTGGCGCTGATAAAAAAGAAGCTGTCGAGGGTGTCAGAGATGTGATTGAGCGTCGTGTCAATGTCTACGGTGTGTCAGAACCAAATGTTCAGACTAATTACAGTGGTGATAATTATCGTATTATTGTCGAGCTAGCTGGTGTCAAAGATGTGAGTGAAGCTATTCAGATGATTGGGGAAACTCCATTGTTAGAGTTTAAAACTCAAGGTCAGCCAGCCGTGGTAGATAACCAAGCCTTGACTGATGCGCAAACTAAAGCCGAAAGTGTTTTAAACAAAGCTTTAAAAGGAGATGATTTTGCCAAGCTCGCCCAAGAGTTTAGTGAAGATTTATCGACTGCTACTTCTGGCGGTGATTTGCCTTGGGCCAAACGTGGTGATTTCGTAGCCGAGTTTGACGCCGCTATTTTTGATCAGCTAAAAGCTGGCGAGATCTCTAAAACTTTAATAAAGTCTCAATTTGGTTTCCACATTATTAAAAAAATAGAGGAACGTACTAATGAAACTGGCGAAACAGAAGTTCATGCGGCCCACATTTTGATCAAAGATCCAAACGCTGATTTAGCTGCTTCCACTTGGGATTTGACAGCTTTGGGTGGTAAAAATTTGAAAAAAGCCGCTTTAGATTTTGATCCAAATACTAATCAGCCCTTAGTAGCTCTAGAGTTTGATGACACTGGTAAAGATTTATTTGGTCAAATTACTCAAGCTAACGTCGGTAAACCAGTGGCTATTTTCTTAGATGGCGCTGTTATTTCTGCTCCAACTGTGCAGGAAGCTATTACTGACGGTAAGGCTGTTATTTCTGGCAATTTTACGGTCAAAGAAGCTAAAGACATGGTCAGACGTTTAAATTCTGGCGCTCTTCCTGTGCCGATCAAATTATTAAGTCAGCAAACTATTGGTGCTTCTTTAGGGGCTGATTCAGTGCAAAAAAGTTTAGCCGCCGGTATCATTGGTTTGTTAGCCGCCACTATCTTCATGCTAATATTCTATCGTTTCCCTGGTTTATTATCTGTTTTTGCTTTATTGATTTATGCTATTGTTTCTTTGGCTATTTTTGAAGCCATTCCAGTGACGATGACTTTAGCTGGCATTGCTGGCTTTATACTTTCGATTGGTATGGCCGTGGATGCGAATGTTTTGATCTTTGAACGTACTAAAGAAGAGTTGCGCGCTGGTCAAAGTTTGACGATGGCGATTGAAAATGGTTTTGCTCGCGCTTGGACTTCTATCAGGGACTCAAATGTTTCTTCGATTATTACTTGTTTGGTTTTAGCTTGGTTTGGTACCTCGGTGGTAAAAGGTTTTGCTATTACTTTAGCGATTGGTATTTTAGTTTCCATGTTTACCGCTATTACCGTCACACGTACTTTTTTGAGATTATTAGTGACACAAAAGCTAGAGGGTAAATTATGGCTATTTGGTGTTAAGCAAAATAAAGAGTAATTTTTATGTATAATATTATTGCTAAAAAAAATTTGTGGTTTAGTCTTTCCGGTATTTTGTCAATCATTAGTTTAGTTGCCTTACTTATTTGGGGTTTGAAACTAAGCATTGATTTCACTGGTGGCAGTTTATTAGAAGTAGCTTATCAGCCAAGTCGACCAAGTGTGGAAAAAATTACCGAAATTTTACAGCCCTTAAATTTAGAAAGTCTTCGTGTACAACCAAGTGGTGATAATGAATTTTTTGTTCGTTTTGAAAGTGTGGATGAGCCAAGACATCAGGAAATTTTAGGTGTTTTAAAAAATGTTCAATTCGATAATCAAACTTTACAAGGACAAGAATTAAAGTTTGAATCTATCGGTCCAACTATTGGTAATGAGTTGAAAAGTAAAGCAGTGCAAGCGATTGTGTTGGTTTTAATTTTAATCATTGCTTACATTGCTTATGCTTTTCGTCATGTGTCTAAGCCAGTCGCTAGTTGGAAATACGGCGTAGCAGCCGTTATTGCTTTATTTCATGATATTTTTGTAGTGATTGGTATTTATGCTATTTTAGGACATTTCTTAAATGTCGAAGTAGATATTTTATTTGTCACTGCCTTATTGACGATTTTGGGCTTTTCTGTCCATGACACGATCGTCACTTTTGATAGAACTCGAGAAAATTTATTTAAGATTAAAGGACAATCTTTTGAAGAAATTGTCAATTTGAGCGTTAATGAGACTATTGTAAGGTCTTTAAATACCTCTTTAACCACTTTATTTGCCCTGTTAGCCGTTTATATCTTCGGTGGAGAGAGTATTAGGTATTTTGTGCTAGCTTTGATTTTAGGCGTAATTATCGGTACTTATTCATCCATTTTTATTGCTTCCCCATTGGTGGTGCTTTGGAATTCAGAAAAGAGCTAATATTAGCTAAAATATTGCTATAAAACCCCGCCAAAGGCGGGGTTTTTGTTTACTTTAAAGTAGTAGAGAAGCCGTGTAAGTGGTGGTGTGGGTATTTCGCCTTGACTTTTTTTTAGAAATATGTTATTCTCTAGGGGAATTTATAAACATATAAATATATGAGTTCAATTTTAGAACAAGTGATGACTGCTCAACAGTTGTCTCATTTAGCCGAATTTAATCCCACTCAAACAGTTGAAGAGCTGTTATCTTTGCTTTCCGAACGTGAAAGGGAGATTTTGAAAATGCGTCACGGTTTATCTGGCGTAGAAAAAAAGACTCTAGAAGATATTGGTAAAATATACCAAATCACTCGTGAACGTGTTCGTCAGATTGAAAATAGCTCACTAAAAAAAATTAGCAAAAACTTTGATCAAAACTTATTAAAAAAGATTGAGGATATTGCTAACGCTATTTTAGCAGAGCACGGTGGCATGATGAGTGAAGAAAATTTGATCAAAGAATTATTATTGGTGCCTGGTGCAAGTAAAAGTAATAAGGCTGCCATTAATTTTATTTTGAGTCAACTTTTGAATCATCGTTTTCATTTTGTCAGAGCCAATAAAGAAGTCCATGATTTTTGGAAAACTCCTGAAGCTTCTTTAGATTTTTTTGACGAGGTGGTGAATAAAATCGTAGCTTTACTAAACAAAGAAGAGGAGCCTTTGGCTTTGGATGATTTAATCAATAAAATTTCGCAAGCTGAATTTTTTATTAGCAATGATGACCTGACTGATAAAGTAGTAGTGAACTTTTTGTTTATTACCAAAAAAATTAAAGACAATCCTTATCAAGAATGGGGCTTAAATCATTGGCCAAGTATTAGTCCAAAGAGAATGAATGATAAGATTTATATTGTTTTGAAAAAAGAAGGCAAGCCTTTACACTTTACAGAGATTGCTAATATCATCAATAATCGTGAGTTTGATGTGCGTAAGGCCTATCCAGCCACTATTCATAATGAATTAATTTTAGATGACAAATACGTTTTAGTTGGTCGTGGTATCTATGCCTTGAAAGAATGGGGCTTTAAACCTGGTGTAGTCGCTGATGTGATTGCCGAGATTTTGAAAAATACTGATCGTCCATTATCTAAAAAAGAAATTGTGGCTGAAGTATTAAAGAAACGCTTGATCAAAGAAACTACTATTACTTTAGCTTTGATGAATAAAGACCGTTTTGGTCGCGATGAAAAAGGTAGATATTTTCTAAAAGACATTTAAAATAGTTTATAAAATACCCCGCTGATGCGGGGTATTTTTTGGACTCTTTAACCCGACGGGTGGTTTAGAAAAAAGCTAGATATACACGTGCTATTTAAAAATACACAGAAATAACCCGACGGGTGACCCGTCGGGTTGCTATTGTTTTATGGCCCGCCCCACGTCGTGGGGCGGATCTAGTACAAAACTTTTATATTTTGGCAGAATGGGTTATAATTATGTCAAAGTGTAACAAATTTTATGCAAATAGAGTTTTTTAATCTAGTCATTGATTTGACTAATTTATTTCAGGCTGTTGACAGAGGTCCTGAAGCAGCGATGTGGTATATTTTTGCCCACGGAGGCTGGATACTTTTTGCTTACTTGATAATAACTCAAGGCTATCAAATATGGCTAATGTTTAAACAAAATAAATGGTTTATGACCAATAAGTTTACTTTATTAGCAGTTGATATCCCCCGGGATCATGAACAGACACCCAAGGCAGTTGAGGGTTTATTTTCTACTGTTTCTGGTGCCCATGCCACTCTTAATAATGTTGATAAATTTGTAAAAGGTCAATTTCAGTTAGCCTTTTCTTTTGAAATTGTAAGCATCGATGGTTATGTGCAATTTTTAATCCGTACTCCTAGCCAACATCGTGACGTGGTAGAGAGTGCGATTTATGCACAATATCCAGATGCCGAAATTACTGAAGTAGAAGACTATACCACTTGGGCACCAACTAAATATCCTGATGATAATTATAATGTTTGGGGTACAGAAGTGGTGTTGGTCAAAGCTGACGCTTTGCCGATTCGCACTTATCCGGCCTTTGAGGATAAAGTCTCTGGTGAATACAAAGATCCGTTGGCAGCTTTGCTAGAAACTATGAGCAAAATTCATCCCGGCGAACAGGTTTGGTTACAAATTATGGTCAAACCAACTGGAGTGGAGTGGTTGGCGAACTCTGAAAAAATGGCCTATAAACTAGCTGGCAAAAAAAAAGCTGCTCAAGCAACTTCAAGAGGTAATCAGTTGGTAGACTTGATCATGAATACTCTTGATAATCTTGGCGAGATGATTTACCCCTTATGGAAAGAGTCAAAAGAAAAGAAAAAAGAGGATATGCCTAGCCTGATGTTGCACTTAACGCCAGGAGAAAAAAATATTTTAGAAGCGATTGATAATAAGGCTAGTAAAATTGGTTTTGAATGTAAAATTCGTTTGGCTTACATCTCACCGAAAGAAGATTTTGCTCCGGCACGAGTGATCTCTTCGGTTTTTGGTGCTTTAAAACAATTTTCTACTTTGGATTTAAATAGTTTTAAGCCAGATGTTAAAACTAAAACTTCGACTAACTATTGGTTCACAAAATATCGTAATAATCGTCGTCGTGAAAATTTGATTAAGGCTTGTAAAAGTCGTAGTGGTGCTGTTGGTTATAAACCTTTTATTTTAAATATTGAAGAGCTGGCTAGTCTTTGGCATTTTCCTGGTATGGAAGTACGTACGCCTTTATTACATCGTACTGAAGTGAAGAAATCCGAAGCACCAAATTCATTACCAATCGGTAATTTGTCTGATAATATTTCTTCGGAAAAAGAAGCTTTATTAAAACAATTAAAACAGCCGGCTTTTAATGTAGATTTAGATAATAATTATTTTGAAGATAAATTTGCCTTGCCTCGCGTCGAAGCGGGTAAAAAAATAACTAGTTCTAAAGGTGAGGCGCCAACTAATTTACCAACTGAATAAAAAACATGAGTTCAGATATTAATTTTTTTGCGAAAACAAATTTTCGTAATTCACAAGTCAAATTTGGTATCAAGACCGATGATCGACGTCGGCACATGTATTTGATCGGTAAAACTGGTATGGGTAAATCCACGATTTTGGAAAACATGATTATCCAAGATATTCATAATGGTCATGGCGTTTGTGTGATTGATCCGCATGGGGACTTGGTAGAAAAAGTGGTTGATTTTATTCCGGCTAATCGCATCAATGATGTGATTTATTTCAATCCGGCTGATTTAGATTTTCCGATTGCTTTCAATGTTTTAGAAATCGTTGATGAAAGTGAAAGACATCTAGTCGTCTCTGGTTTGATCGGTGTATTCAAAAAGATTTGGGCTGATTCTTGGGGTCCTCGTTTGGAGTATGTTTTGCACCATGCTATTTCTGCTTTACTGGAGTATCCTGGCTCCACTTTACTTGGCATCATGAGGATGCTAGTGGATAAAAATTTTCGTAATAAAGTAGTAGATAAGCTATCTGATCCAGTGGTTAAGGCTTTTTGGGTAGAAGAATACGCTAAATATCCAGATAAATTTCAAAGTGAAGCCATTGCTCCGATTCAAAATAAGGTAGGAAGATTTTTATCTTCAGCTTTGATCAGAAATATTTTAGGCCAAGTCAAATCTTCTTTTGCGATGCGTGATGTGATGGATAATCAGAAGATTTTATTATTAAATTTAGCCAAAGGTAGGGTCGGTGAAGATAATTCAGCTTTATTAGGCGCCATGATGATCACCAAAATTCAATTAGCGGCTATGAGTCGAGTAAATATTCCTGAAAATGAACGCAAAGATTTTTTTCTTTATGTCGACGAGTTTCAAAACTTTGCCACTGAATCATTTGCCAATATTTTATCCGAAGCCAGAAAATATCGCCTAGACCTTACTTTGGCTCACCAATACATCGAGCAAGTCGATGAAACGGTGCAGGCGGCGATGTTTGGTAATGTGGGCACGATAGTTTCTTTTAGAGTAGGGGCAGTTGATGCTGAATATTTGGAAAAAGAATTTTTCCCTCAATTTACTCAAGAAAATTTAGTTAATTTACCAAAATATCAGGTTTATTTAAAACTCATGATTGATGGTGTGGCTTCGGAAGCCTTTTCGGCTACTACTTTGCCACCAATCGACATCAAGCCAAGTGATAAAGAGGTCAGAGACAAAGTAATCAGAGTCTCTCGTGAACGTTATGCTAGTCCTCGAGAAGAAATCGAAGAAAAGATTATGCGTTGGAGTGAAAATAAAGACGAGAAAACAGGAGAAACCACCGCCGTTGGCGGGGTCCCACTTACGGTGGGGAAAAAACCAGATCATAAATATCCAAACGATAAAAAAAAATCCGATCGACCAGAAAAAAATCATAAAGACAATCATCAAGAAAAACCAAGAAATAATATCAAACGTAAAATAAATTGCTCTTTTTGTGGTTCAGAAGCAGAAATTAATTTTGATCCAGACCCAACGAAAGCAGTTTACTGTAAAAACTGTTTAGATCTAGCTAAAGCAGGCAAAATTCCACCACCTTCTAGTATAAAAATAGTACCAAACTATGACCGAGATGATAAAAAAGAAGAGTTTATCTCGCTAGCAGAAGCTTTAAAAGCTAAACCAGAGATTCTTCGCCAAGATCAAGCTGAAGAAGAGCAAAACATTATTCAACCAGGAGAAATAGTTAAGTTTTAATTTATGCCATATTATTTAAAAATCAAAAAACTAGACATCAAAACTGGTCAGTCAAATATTGCCTTGCTGAATGATAAAGAAGCGATGCGTTATGGTATCCACGCTGGTGATAAGATAAAAATTTCTTGGGATCACAAAAGTTTAGTAGCCGAGGCCAATACTACCGAAGAAAAAATCCAGTCTGGTCATATTGGTTTATACAAAGATATTTGGGAAAAATCAGCAATTAAAAATAATTTAATCGCTGAAATTGAGTTTATTGCCAGAGCACCGAGTGTGCAGGCCATTAAAAAAAGATTATTAGGCAAGAAATTAAACTACGAAGAGTTTAGACAAATTTTTTCCGATATTGCTTCTGGAGTCTTGACGAGGACAGAAATTACTTATTTTTCCGCTTCTGGCTTTATGCGCAAATATACTGACGAAGAGCTTTATTTTATGACCAAAGCTATGGCAGAAACTGGTGAGATGCTGAAATTCCCTGGCATGGTAGTCGATAAACATTCAGTCGGTGGATTAGCTGGCAATCGTACTACCATGGTCGTGATCCCGATTATCGCCGCATTAGGCCTTACTATCCCTAAAACTTCATCTCGGGCTATTACCTCGCCAGCAGGGACAGCAGATACCATGGAGGTCTTGGCGCCTGTTTCTCTTTCCGCGGATAAGATCAAAGAGATAGTAAAAAAACATGGCGCCTGTTTAGTTTGGGGTGGTGGTTTGAATCTAGCGCCAGCTGATGATAAATTATTACAAGTTTCTTACCCGATTTCTTTAGAGCCATATAGCAAGATGTTAGTTAGCATCATGGCCAAAAAAGTTGCTTGTGGCGTGACGCATTTAGTGATCGATATGCCAGTTGGTAAGACTACTAAAATACCAGACATGGCAACAGCTAAAGATTTAGAAAGAAAATTTAAATATTTAGCGGGAAAATTTAAGATCAAAATAAAAGTTATCATGACCAAAACTGAAGATCCAGTTGGTCGTGGTGTAGGACCCGCTTTAGAAGCACGTGACGTTTTAAGGGTTTTACAACAAAAAGATAATTACCCAGCAGATTTAGCTAACAAGGCCATTCATCTGGCTGGAGAATTATTAGAGCTTTGTGGTAAAGCAAAAAAGGGTGAAGGCGCTACTATGGCTTGGAAAACTTTGGAAAGCGGTAAAGCCTGGGCAAAAATGCAAGATATTATCAAAGCACAAGGTGGCAATCCAAATGTCCAGCCTGACGATATCGTGATCGGTGCTTGTAAAAAATATTTTAATGCTGAAAAATCAGGCAAAATTACTTTTACTGATAATAAAATGATTAATGTGGTAGCGCGTATTTTGGGTGCTCCAGCTGACAAGTTAGCTGGTGTTTATCTTAATAAAGAGTTTAATGACAAGGTAAAAAAAGGCGAGCGTTTATTTACGCTTTATGCTCGTAGTAAAGATAGAATAAAACTAGCTAATAAAGCTTTAGAAAAAGGGGAGATATTTAAAATAGG
>LBRC01000009.1 GCA_000991205.1 Parcubacteria group bacterium GW2011_GWA2_36_10
ACAAAGAGCAGTGAGTCACCCGGCAAAAAAGGCGTGATCACTAGTCCAGTTTCTAAAAAAATGATCAAAAATAAAAAGCCATAGACCCAAAATCCATAGCTTGCTACTAAGGTAGCCAAATGTGTATCTAAATGTAAAATAAAGTCTATTAAGGTTTTTAACATGAATCTATTATATCATTTGCTGTATTTTCAGGCAATTTAGACGTTTCTTGTCTTTTCCTTTTTTCTTTAAAATATGTTAAACTTATCATTAAGATAGCGGTTTTATCCCCGCGCAGCGGGGAATAATAAATTAGTAAATAAAGATTATGCTTAAAAAAATCTCTTATTTTTTCTTATTTTTTAGTCTTTTTGCCCTACCTTTGAGTTCATTTGCCAAAGAAGAAATTCAAGACAGACAGATCAAAGTAGCAGCTGACCAGACTATTAATCACAACTATTATGCGGCTGGGCAAAACATCGAAATTTACGGTACCATTAATGGTGACTTATTTTTAGTCGGCGAAAACATCATTATCGATTCAGCTAATATTAATGGGGATGTTTTTGTGGTGGCTAAAAATGTCGACATCAAAGGAAATATCAATGGCGATGTCCGAGCTATTGTCGGTGAAAAATTAAGTATAGCTGCTAATATAGAGGATAATGTTTCTTTTGCTGGCAAAGAGTTTAGCTTAGCTAATACAAACACCATCAATGGACATCTATCGGTTTGGGCGGATAAAGTAGATTTGCAAGGCAGCCTAGTAGGTGATTTAGAAGGATCTATGCAAGGTTTAGTTTTAAATAATACTGTCGGTGGTTCGGCCAATCTTTATCTCTGGCAAGCCCAAGACGCTACTTGGCAAATCAGCGATACTGCCAAAATCAATGGTGATCTAAATTATCATGCCTTACAGGAAAAAACTCTTTTTAAGCCAGAACAAGTAGCAGGGGCTATTAATTTTACAAAAATAAATAAAAACCAAAGCTCAAAATCTCCAACTGATATTTTATGGACTATGGTTTTGAAATTTTTTTCGCTTTTGGTGGCTGGTATGGTAGCTTTGTATTTTTTTAGATCATTTTTTCATAGCGCCATAGCCAGAGCGAAAGCCAAACATTGGCAACTAGTTTTGTGGGGACTTTTATTTTTAGTAGCTGGGCCAATAGCCTTATTACTAGTTGCTATGACTTTCATTGGTTTGCCTTTAGCAATTATTACTTTGCTTTTATGGCTGATCATGCTGTATATGGCTCAAGTAGTTTCTGCTTGGTTGCTTGGTTGGTGGCTAAAGCATAAATTTTTTAGCTCAAAAAATTGGACTGATTTAAGCATCTTAGCTTTTGGTATTTTAGTCTTTATTATTTTAAGTAAAATTCCAGTTTTGGGTTGGCTAGTTTTAGCTTATTTATATTTAGTGAGTTTTGCCCTGCTTATCAAACCAGTTTTTGCCAAGAAATAATTATATGGAAAGCGATATTTTTAAAGCTTATGATATCAGGGGTATTTACCATCAAGATTTTGAGGCTGATGATGTAGTTAAAATTGCGCAAACTTATTTACAGATCGCTGCCCGGAAAGCCAATAAAAAAATTTCTGATTTGTATTTGTTTTTAGGTCGTGATATCAGAGTCGCTTCCGAGGAGCTAGCAGATATCACCCGCAAGGTTTTTTTAGAATATGGTGTCACGCTTGATGATGGTGGTTTATTGTCAGTCAATGATTTTTATTTTGCGATGGGGACCTATCATTATGATGGCGGGATGATGGTGACGGCTTCTCATAATCCGTCAAAATACGGTGGTTTCAAAATGACTTTTTATGATGAGTCAGAGGGGATTACTTTTTTAAATGGCAAAGAGCTTTATCAAGTTTTACAAACTGTATCTTTTCCCCTTGATGCCGAAAAAACAGCTGGTAAGCTAGTAGAAAAAAATATTTTCAGCGAACATTTAAAACACGTTTTATCTTTTGTTGATGTCAGTAAGATTAAGCCACTGAAAGTAGCGGTAGATACTGGTAATGGTATGACAGCTCTGATGGTGCCGGAGATTTTTAAACAATTACCCTGTGAATTAGTGCCTTTATTTTTTGAGCTAGATGGTAATTTTCCCAATCGTCCACCCAATCCTTTAGCTGAACATGCGACGGAAAAAATCACTGCCAAAATAAAAGAAACACAAGCGGATTTCGGTATGATGTTTGATGTCGATGGTGATCGCTTCTTTTTGGTAGATGAAAATGGTGAACTAGTCCGCGGTGATATGACCTTGATACTTTTAGCTAAAGGTATGCTGGCTAAATATCCGCAAGCTGGCATTGTTTATAATCTGATTTGTTCACATGCGGTCAAAGAGCTGGTCAAGGCTTGGGGTGGTCATACAGTCAGATCTGAAGTTGGCTATTTTAACGCAGCTCGTCACATGCGAGAGTCGGGGGCTATTATGAGCGGTGAGCTTTCTTCCCACTTTGCCTTTCGCGATAATTTTTGTACTGATAATGCTTTTATAGCTATGCTATTAGCTTTAGAAGCGATCTCTGTAGATGGGCGTAAATTGTCCGCTATTATTAAAGATTTTAGTCTATACATCAAGGGCGATGAAATAAATTTAACTACTGCTGATATTCCAGCGGCTTTAGAAAAAATTAGAGTCAAATACAAAGCTAATATTTTGGATGAGTTAGATGGCATCACAGTGGAGTTTAGCGACTGGTGGTGCAATGTTCGTGCTTCTAATACCGAGCCCTTATTAAGAATAGTAGTAGAGGCTAAAACTTACGAGCTATGGGAAGAGAAAAAAACAGAATTATTAACATTATTATCATAAATATATGCTAAAAAAATTAGGTAAAAAAATTGAAGTAGCTTTTTTTGAGGTGGAAATTTGGGAGCAAGACTATCTCAAGTCACGTTTAAAAAGTTTTAACCTAAAATTTTTTGCTGATCCGATAGAAAAAGTAGCTTTAAAAAATTTGCAAAACGTGGCAGTTATTTCTCCTTTTATTTACTCAAAAATAAATCAAAAGATTTTAAGTGATTTACCTAAAGTGAAATTAATCACTACTCGTTCGACTGGCTTTGATCATATTGATCTCAAGGCAACTTTACAGGCTAAAGTCAAAGTGACTAACGTGCCTTTTTATGGTGAAAATACCGTAGCCGAACATGCTTTTGCTTTGATCCTGTCTATCTCTCGTAACATTCATCGTTCACATGAACGGACGATGCGCGGAGATTTTCGCCTCGATGATTTACAAGGCTTTGACTTAAAAAGTAAAACTATTGGTATCATCGGCGGGGGACATATTGGTCAGCACGTGGCTCGTATGGCTCATGGTTTTGAGATGAATGTTTTGGTCTATGATCCATTCCCAAACAAGACTCTCGCTAAAAAATTGCATTTTCAATATGTCACTTTAGAAAATTTATTGAAAAAATCTGACGTGATTACTTTACATGCACCATATAATAAAAAAACTCATCATTTGATTAATCTAAAAAATATTAAACTCATCAAGCCAGGCTCTATTTTGATCAATACCGCTCGTGGTCAGCTAGCTGATACCACTGCTTTAGTAGAGGCTTTACGCAAAGGTATTTTGAGTGGCATGGGCTTGGATGTTTTGGAAGCAGAAAAATATATTTTTAAAGAAGAGCGAGAATTAATTTGCCCTCAATTTACTAGTAATCCTCGTCAAGATAAAGAGTGGCTCAAAACTATTGTGGAGCAACATGTTTTAATCAATTCTGATCGCGTCGTCATCACGCCACACAATGCTTTTAATAGCCGTGAGGCTTTACAGAGAATCTTAGACACTACGATAGCAAATATCATTACTTGGTCGCAAAACAAAAAATTAGCCAATCAAGTAATAATTAAATAGAATTATTTTAAAACTGCCACCCGAAGGGTGGCGGTTTTTTTAAATCTTGAGTTTAAATAGTTTTTTTGAAATAATCGATAAACATTTTTTCTTTCACTTTTTTGAGAGTTTGTTTAGCAAGCTGTCTGGCTTTCTTTGTGCCATCAAAAAGTATTTTTTCCACAATTTTTGGATTTTTTTCATAGTAAGCTCTTTTTTCGCGGATCGGTTTCAGAGTCTGAATAATCACATCAGCCAAAAGTGGTTTGAGTTCAGAATATTTTATGCTTTTATTTTTAAATTGGGTATTAAATTTTTTAATAGTTTCATGATCATCTGAAAATTGTTCAAATAATCCTAGTAGATTTTTTCCGCCGATTTCATCAGTCAGCGCCGCTTTGATTTTATTTTTTATTTCTTCTTCAGAATCTGTAAAAGTAATAGAGTTGCCTAAGCTTTTCCCCATTTTCCGTCCATCCATTCCAAGCACTCGTGGAAAATCGCCAATTTTTGCTTCCGGCTCTTTTAAGACATCGCCGTAAATGTGATTAAATTTTCTGACGATTTCTCTGGCCTGTTCAATCATGGGTAATTGATCGGCACCAACTGGTACCAAATCAGCTTGAAAGATGGCTATGTCGGCAGCTTGACTGACGGGGTAGCCTAAAAATCCAAAAGTGACATCATCTTTAAATAAGTCTTTTTTTTGTTGGATTTCTTCTTTGACGGTCGGGTTTCTTTTTAGACGAGCAATGGTGACTAGATTGGAAAAAAAGATTGTTAACTCGGCAATTTCAGGAATAAGTGATTGGATAAATATGGTAGATTTTTTGGGGTCAATGCCAACCGCGAGATTATCCATCGCAACTTCATAGACATTTTTTCTGACTTTTTGAGGGTTATTGAAATTATCTGTTAAGGCTTGCACGTCGGCAATCATGATATAGGTATCATATTTATCTTGCAAAGCCACTCGATTTTTAAGGGCGCCACAAAAATGCCCAATATGTAATTGTCCAGTTGGTCTATCACCGGTGAGGATTATCTTTTTCATATAATTTTTTAGTTTAAACTGTTTATTTATTCCGCTCTCCGCTACGCGGAGAGCGGAGTAGACTTTAATTTCATTATATCATAAAAATCACTTTTTTGCCCCGCTGTTATTTCTTTTCAAAGTCTTCTTCAGTTAAATTCGCTTGTTTTAAAATAGATTTAAAAGTGCCAAGTGGAATTTCTTTTCTACGAGTTGGTACAATGACAGTTAAAGCTGGGCGAGTATATAAACGATATTTGGCGTGAGAGCCTTTTTGTGAGACAAAAACAAAGTCCTTTTGTAGAAGGACTTTGATAATAGCACTAGAAGAATAAAGCCTAGACATAACTGATAGATAGTCTGATTAATTCTGGTCGCTCTATCTTTGGTATTTTTATCAGTTCTAGGTCTTCAAAATATAGTTCTAAAGCTTCGTCTAAATTAGCTAAAGCTTCTTTTTTTGTTTTACCAAAACTAGACACCTCAACGTTTAAACAGCGAGCGACATAGTATTTGTCTTCTTTCCAGACGACATTTTTTAGATCTATTTTCCGCATAATTATGTATTTAAGTATTTAAAATATACTTAAAATAAGTAAATAAGTCAAATTTGATTTTCTCACCTCGCCCCGCAATGCGGGGCGAGGTCAATTTGACAGAATTAGCCAAAAAGAGCAATATATTAGTGAAATTGAACACTACAATTCAAAAGCGGGAGACAGAGCCATGGAAAGCGCCAAGAGAAACAGCTGGGCTATTTATTGGATCTACATCATAGTTCTGCTTGCACTTGCGGTTTGCAATTACCAATCTGTGCAGATTTTCTTTGAGCACGTGGAAGACCCTAAACCATTTGGTTTAAAAATTTTAGGTGCGATGTCTGTTGCTGGCATCGTTGGTCTTTTTCTCGGCGTAGTTAGCGCTGGTATTATTGGTGGCTTATTTCAAGTAGAAGAAGATGACTTATTTGAAGCTATGATAATTAGTGAAGTAATTCTGATTATTTGTAGTCTTATGATAGGAGGGATATGTTGTATATTTGGGAATGTTTTTGGCCTCATGGTAGGTATAACGCTTTTTATCGCGTCGAATATTACTTATTTTCCGTCTTTTTCTTTCACCGCGTCTATCAGCAGTGTCTAGCCATCGCTTAAGGCCTCCATTCCACGGAGGTCTTTCTTTTTTATCAAAAATCAAAACCCCCGGCGGATGCCAGGGGTTTTATAATAATTATTTTAAACTTCAATTACCACTGGTAAGATCATGGGACGGCGTTTAGTTTTTTGGAAAATAAACTGTCCGATATTGTTGCGTAATTTTTCTTTGATCATTTCATTATCGGTAGCCATTTTTTGGCCAGTTTTATTATTATCATTGATAATTTTTTTCACTTGATTACGAATATCTTCGACGATCTCTTTATTTTCTTTCATGTAAATAAAACCGCGCGAGATAATATCTGGTGAGCTTAAAAGCTTGCCGTCTTTGCGAGACATAGTAGCGATCACCACTATCATACCTTCGCCAGACATCATTTGGCGATCTCTTAAGACAATATTTGATACATCGCCGACGCCTAAGCCGTCGACAAAGATATAGTCTGTATTGACAGTTTCTTTGCTTAAAAATCCACCGCGTTGATCAAACTCGATCACCGAACCATTGTTAGGGACGATGATATGATTTTCAGCAATTTTTAATTCTTTAGCGATTTTGCCGGATTCTTTCAGCATGTAGTAATAAGCATAAACAGGAATATAATAGTCTGGCTTAATACTTTGCAACATGTGGACGATATCTTGTCTATTACCATGACCAGAGACGTGAATGTCCATCAATTCACCGTGGATGACATTATCACATTGGCGATAAAGACCATCTTTTAATCGTTGGATAGTATTTTCATTACCCGGGATGATAGAAGAAGATAAAACTACGGTGTCATTTTTTTTGATTTTGATATTACGATGGGCGCCAGTGATAATACGGGATAAAACTGCATTACCTTCGCCTTGAGCGCCGGTAGCGATGATCACAAGTTTATTGTCTGGGTAGCCATTGGCTTCTTCGATTTTGATAAAAGTATGTTTTTGTGCTTTGACATAGCCAAGCTCTTTGGCGATTTCAATATTCATTTTCATACTATAGCCATCAAGGGCTACTTTTTTCCCTAGTTTTTCGGCTTGGGAAATAATCCAAGAAATTCTTTCAATCTGTGAAGAAAAAGTACCGATAATGACACGACCTGGTGCCTCGGTGATTAATTTTTCTAGATTTTTTTTCATCACTTCATGAGAGGCTGATGGTCGGACATCGATGGCACCTAAACTTTCTAGCATCAAGATGCGTGGACTTTTTAGTTTACTTAAATGTGAGTAATCTAAAATCGGACGATTATTATTATCTCTTTCTAAAGTCCAGTCACCAGGATGAATCACGGTGCCTTGGGGTGTTTCTAAGATCATACCAACCGCATCCATAATAGAATGCTCCATTTGGAAAAATTTTAAAGTAAAATTACCAAATTTGAATTGGTCATTTAAGCTTTGAACCATCAAAGTTTTTAGATTTTTAGCATCATGCTTTTTATAATCTTCGACTTTGTGTTTGATCATGGCCAAGGTCAAAGGACGACCTACGATCAAGGGATAGCCAAGTTTTTCTAATAAAATAGGGGAGGCACCAATATGATCCAAATGGCCATGTGAAAAAATAACGGCGCGGATATTTTTTTCTTTACCTTTAAGATATTCAGTATTAGGGATGATATAGTCGATACCTGGCATATCTTCTTCAGGAAACTGTAAGCCCATGTCTAAAATGATGATGTCTTGATTGTATTCAAAGATAGTCATATTACGACCGACTTCTTCACAGCCACCCAAAGGTATGATGCGCAATTTGTTTTGGCTGCTAGTCCTAGGCACAAAAGTTTTTTGTGGTTTAGCAGGATTAAATCGGCTGGTCTGATTTTGTTTTGATGTTTGTGGTCTATTTTGTTTTAGCGGCTTTTGACTAGCGGCGGGAGTTTGTTTAAAATTAGTCGCTGGCGTAGTAGCGTTTAAAACTTTTGCTGTTTGTTTGTTTCGATGGTGATAGCCTTGTCTTTTGTTTGGCCCGCTTCGCGGCTCTGCGAGTCGGTTGATACTTGGTGTACCAGCTGATAAAAGATTATCAGTGCTATCGGATAAATTTCTTTCCATAAATGTTTTGTTAAGATAGATAATCAAAAAAGATTATCCTTATTATTTAAGAGGTGATTATTTTTTAATAAATTATTTAGCTAAACTTCTTTTGGTTTTTAAGAACCAAGTAGAAATAGAGGCTAAACGATCGGCTGGTAAATTGATAAATTTCAATTCATCAAGGCCTTTGAGTTTTTTAGCTACCGGATAAGTATAGGTTGGATTATATAAAAAGATAGCTAAGTGTTGTTCTAATAATTTTTTTTCAAAAGTATTTAGATAGTCAGCTTTTTCTAAATCGTTATTTGAGTTGCGTAATTTTTCTAAAGTTTTGTCGATATCACTATTACTAAAGATACTTAAATTCAAGCCCGGAGCTGTAATTTGGCTGGAGTGCCAAAATGGGTATGGGCCAGCATTGACATTGATGATTTGTCCATAAAGTAAGACCTGATAATTGCGTGGTTCGATGATGTCTTGTCTCACCTTAGCTTTGGCGATGATATCTAATTCAACTTTGATGCCTAGATTTTCCCAAGCTTCTTTGATGAGATTGACAGCTTTAATATTTTCTTCTTGCTCAATCGTAGTTAATTTTAGAGTTAACTCTTGTTCACTTTTTTGGCGGTAGTTTGAGCCTTCTTTTAAGGTCCAACCCAAAGCCTCTAGTTCTTTTTTGGCTGCCTCTAAATCATAATCAAGGTCTTTGACATTGGCATCAAAGCCCAAAGAGCCTGGTAAAATTGGTCCTTGGATAATTTGTCCATCGTTATTCAAAGCTTCTTGTAAAATTTTATTTTTATCAATAGCTAGAGCTAGTACGCGACGAAATTTGATATCATTTAATAAACCATTTTGTTGAGGATTAAAAAATAAAGCAGTGTATTGTGGACTTTGTAAATTTTTGAAAACTACCGAATGATTTTTCATTTCTTCTTTATAGCTTTTTGGTAAATACATTAAACCATCAACATTTTTATTTTGTAAAGCTTCAGCCGCTACTTCAAAGTCGGAATAAAATTTTAAAGTCAATTCATCGATATAAGGACGGCCTAAATAATACTTATGATTTGATTTTAAAATATAATTTTTGACATTACCGTTACTGTCTTTGGTTAAAGTCGTGAATTTATAAGGGCCACAGCCAATTGGTTTTTTATTTAATTCGGCTAGCTCGGCACCAAAGTCTGGTATGCTGTACCAGAGGTGCTCTGGTAAGATGCCGATGGTCAAAATAGATAAAAAAGCGGCAAAGGGCTTATCTAAAATAAACTGAACTTTATAGTCATCTAGTTTATTAACGGTCACGCCATTGAAGTTGCTACGCAAAGGACTTTTGTATTCTGGATTTTTGATACGCTCGACGGTAAAGACTACATCGTCAGCGGTAAGTGGCATGTCGTCATGCCACTTCACATCGTTTCTTAATTCAAAAGTATAAATTTTTTGTTCAGCATCGATTGCGTAGCCGCTAGCTAAATCAGGAACCAAGACACCATTGTTATCCGTGTTCATCAAACCAGAAAAAACCAGTTTGACTAAATCACGATCTACATCAGAGGTAGCAAAGGCGGGGTTAATAAAATTTGGGGTACCAATCAAGCCTTCGGTGTAAGATCCACCGTAGTCTGCTGCTAAGACAGAATTTTTGGTGTACCAAGCACTAAATATACCAGCTAGTCCAATGATTAATAAAGCGCAGGCTACACGAAAGCGTGTTTTTTCTCGCTTGTCCAAAACTTTTGGTAATTGTTTAAGCTGGTTTAAACTTGGTATTTTTTTAAGGTTCAATTGGGCTAATAACTGATGGTTGATATCTGTTTCTTTTGTGCCTAAGATTTTTGTTTTCCAATTTTTTATTTGATTTTGGCTATAACTAAATAAAGAGCTGGCTGTTTTTTTTAGCCAAAATAATAATTCTTTACTTGTGGGGAAAGATTTCCTAATAAGATTATTGTTTTAGTTTTGTTTGTCTTATTCTCCGCGGACGCGGAGAATACGGAGATTAAAGCAAATTTTTGTTGAATTAAAGTTTAGCTTAAAAAGAAGCTAACAATAGCTGACAATAAAAATAAAACGCTTAAGACAATAGTTGCATAGAAAATAGTCTTTTCAGCTCCACGTTTGGTGCGATAAACAGTACTAGTACCGCCAAAGCCAGCACCTAAACCAGTGCCTTTTTGTTGGACCAAAATAGCGCCAATCAAGAGCACAGAAAGCACAATCTGTAGAATATATAAGGTATTTTTCATATTTTTAGCTTACAGAACTTTTATATACTAACAAAAAAACAGAACTTTGTCAACTTGAGCTGCTTTTGGCTCGCCTCGCATCGAAGTGGGCGAAAGCTCGACGATGGGCTAAACGGTAGTTTTTGATGCCAAATTTATGCGCCTGGTTACGCATATGCTGGATAAATAGCGATAAAGGCTCTTTTTTGTTGAGCTTAATACTATGTTTTTGGCCAGGCTCGCCTCGCATCGAAGCGGGTAAAAATAATTCCTCTTCTTTTTTAGCCAAAGATATTACTTTGTTTTGCCAGGCAGGTTTTAAAATAGGATAAACTGTATTTAGTTGAGCTTTGCCACCATCTAAAATAATTAGATCTGGTTCTGGCCATTCTAAATGCTCTTGGCGTCTAGCTAAAACTTGTTTTAAAGAGGCGACGTCATTTGGTCCATCAATATTTTTGATTTTAAATAAACGATATTCTTGAGAGGCAATTTTTTCATCCACAAAAACAATCATCGAGCCATAAGAAAAATTTCCTTGGATATTAGAGATATCATAGACTTCGATACGATGAGGCAGATTTTTTAAGTTTAATAATTTTTGTAAAGCTACTAAATATTTTAGCTCCGGCGCTTGGCTAAATTTTTTAGCGTAGTCTTCAGCGTTTTTATAAAGTAAATTTAAGAGTTGTTTGTTTTTACCAATTTTGGTGACAATATTTTTTTGTAAATTTAAATTAATATTTTTTAAGTCTAAATTGATCAGACTAATTAAGCGTGGGGGAATATCAGAATTTTTAAGATAAAATTGTTTTAAGCTTTGCTCTAAAATTTCTTGAGTATTTAGATTTAGTTTATTTTGTACTAAAAAATTAAATTTATCACCTAAAATTCCCGCGCGCACTTGCATCACAGTCACTACCGCCTGTTTTGCTAGTAAATAAATATTTACTAGATCTTGGTTTAGTTTTGGTGAGCCGATAATTTTTTGTTTAGCCTGCAGACGCTCTAGAGCTTGGAGTTGATTTTTTTTGCTTAAAGCTTCTTCAAATTTTTTCTCGCCACTCAAAAGTTTAATTTCGTTTTCTAAAGCAGTCTTTAAAGTTTTTGTTTCACCCTTGATGATGCTGATAGCTCGATCAATTAGTTTCTGATATTCTAGGCTAGTTATTAGTTTTTCACATGGTCCTAGGCATAAGCCCAGATGATATTTTAAACAAACTTTGCCTTTGGGTAAAATCTCTAGATTTCTTTTACAGGTGCGTAGTGGTACGATGCGGTGAATCAGCTGTAGCAAAGTGCGAGCGCTCAAAGTCGAGATGTAAGGTCCAAAATATTTATCACTACTTTTGAGACTACGGCCATGTTTTAGTACTAGCCTAGGAAAAGCTTCATTAGTCAAGGCAAGATAGGCCCAAGACTTGTCATCTTTTAAAACAATGTTATATTTTGGCTGATGCTTTTTGATCTGGGCCGCCTCTAAAAGTAAGCTCTCAGTTTCGTTGTCTACTATAGTGTATTGGACTTTAGTAATTTCTTTGAGCATCTGCTGTTTTTGCTCCGTCAAAACATCAGTCTTAGCCCAATAAGAATTCACCCGTTTCCACAGGTTTTTGGCTTTGCCAATATAGATTATTTTGCCGGTATTATTTAGGAAAAAATAAATACCTGGATTTTTTGGAATATCTTTAAGATTTAGTTTCATATACTATTATCTTATAATAAATTGATAATCTAATCTAGCCCTGGCATCCGCTGGGGCGGAGTTGACAGTATATTATAAAAATTGTTAGGCTTAAATAAACATTGTTCTTCAAATGGAGGATGGACCAATGAAGTGGTCAATGAATTCATTTCGCACCTCTTGTAAAGCAGGTGGATGGGTTCTCTTGTGTGTCTTGGTTGGTTGCTGGCAGGCTTTTTATAACTGGCTATGGACATTTGCTCCTACCAGATGGTTGTTGACGATAGTGGTTATTACAATAATCTTCGGCGTTTTATTTGTATTGTGTCTCTATGCCTATATCAGGGGAATTGATTTATTTCCTACTGAACATCTTGAGGTTTAATGTGAGCCAGCCACCATGCGTTTAAAAAACCACCCCAATCAGGGTGGTTTTCATTTTGATTTAAATTAGCCTTGACATAAGATATTATTTTTAGTAGAGTAAAAGTATAAAAGCCGTTAGTATCTTGACAGCCGTCTCTAAGCATAGACGGCGTGAAATAAGTATTTTATGAAAAAGAAACAATTAATAATTAGCATTTTGATCTTAGTAGTCATTGCTTTAGCAGTGAGTTTTTGGTTTTGGCAGAAAAATACCCAAAAGCCAGCTGAAGAGGTGGTAGTGGGTCAAGAGCAAAAAACTGATGAAATAGATATAAGTGATTGGCAGACTTTCGAAGATAAAGAATTAGGGATAAGTTATAGATACCCTGGAGATTGTGGAAGACCAAATGGAGCTGGACCTGGTACAGGCGCATCATTGGAAATTATCTGTAAAGGGTTATTTATGATGTATGAACCATTAAATTATTCTTATGTATTGTCCGATTTTTCTAGACCTAATTATGATGAATACTTAGCATTTTATAATCAGGACCTAGAACAGATTGCTAATATTTATTATACATTGAATAAAAATTACAACACAGAAGAGAATCAATTAGAAGCTGTTTTTGGTGGCGTGGAAAATAAAACTATTAATAATTACCAGGCGTATCAGTTCGTTGTTGATAATACATTTTCTACTCCCGATTTATTTGATTATTCTAAGTCTAGTCACATTTCTGCTTTAGAAGAGAAGCAAACTATAACATTTATTACTAATGGGCAAAGAAAAATGTTAATAAGAATATTAACTGATGATCTTTTTTCTAATACAGTATTAAGTACATTTAAATTTATAGATTAAAAATTAAATTTTTTATAAACAAAGAAAAACAGGCCAAATATTTTTTGTTCTGTTTTTCTTTGGCTATAAATTAGTCAAACCGTTCTTTGATAACACAAGAAGAGTTTCGTTGGGCAACGAAACATACAAACCAGAAAGGGTTGAATCATGAGCAGGTTTTGGATCATCTGGGCCGTGTTGGCCATGACTTTGTTGGGCATTGGCAATGCTTGGGCGCAAGTTCAGGTCAGAAAGCCAATTGATTCTGTGCGAGATTATAATGCAACCTTTGGTGGTGTGGAGGGCACAGGGACCATTGGTTACACCGTGCTTTATCGGGATAATTATGATGGGGGTGTTATTAGTGGTGGTCAAGGAGAGGGATGGGGACGTCATCCAGCAGTGGATATACCCTGTCCCTTAGATACACCAGTAAAAGCAATTGCCAGTGGTATGGTGATTTGGGCTGGTTGGAGGACGGGCTGGGGAAATCATATCATCATTAGGCATGGTATGAGTGATATTAATGGTTTAATTGAGCCCGTCTATTCAATTTATGCTCATCTTGACGACATGCTGGTTAATTTAAACCAGTCCGTTGATATGGGTCAGCATATTGGAAATAGCGGCAATAGTGGCACCACTGATTATCATTTGCATTTTCAGATTGACAGACACACTGAAATGGATGGTGATGAGGAGGTGGCGTCACACGACAACCCCTATTGGCCGCCTATGCCAGATAATGTGCCACCTGAAGATGGTACGTTGGCGAGGAGTCGGGTGAATTATCCAGACAATCTTCATGTGGTGGAGAACAACACCATCAACCCCATGGCTTTTCTGCAGATGAATGAGTACGACCCTTCCTCCATTCCTGTAGGCTTTGTGCTTAATGCGGACTACAGCGGTCATCCTCATTGGACTACAGATGGGCGTTCGCAGGCCTTTCGTGATCGTTATGATCAGTTCTTTGCTGATAGCAGCACAGCTTTGGGTTTTCCGTCAGACAACATTCCAGAAGAAGTTCAGTTGCCATACGGACAGGCTGTGCACAGAATCGAAGAAGCTGGGGGTATGTGGATTCAGGATCTCTATGGTCCGCACAATGGACTGTCTCATCCTCATTCGGCTTTGATTCAGGGCAATAGTTCAACCGACCCAGTTTGTATCCTGAAAGAAGGATTTTGGGATTACTGGATGCATAATGTCGGTTGGGAGAGCTTTGGCAAGCCGGTGAATGATGAGTATCTCGTAAATGGGGTTTGGCATCAAACTTTTCGTAAGCCCGATCGAGCTTACACGTTTTCTTGGGTCAATGGGTCTGTCGAGATTGACTCTCTATTTGGTCCAGTTGCCGTGATGAGAAATGTTTACTTTGTCAACTCCGGAGCGACGAGAACTGAAGGAGATGGCATCTATCACTCTGGCTTATGGGCCACTGGATTCAATGATCCAGTAGAGTTGATCGACGGAGTTCTCTACGATGGATTCATAGCAATGATCAGTGGAGAAGAGATTCAGATTGATCCATTTACCGTTAACGGCAACATGACCATTTATGTGGATCCGGTTGTGTCGCAAGTGATTGACTTGTCAACCTTACCGACTGTGCCTAATCCTGGACAGACGTTTCAGGTGGGGATCACGGTGACCGAGAGTTTGGGTGTGACTGTCAGTCGTTTGCGGGTGGTTTTGCAGAATATGTCAGGTACAGTTTTGCAGACCATTCATTCGGTCGATGATTACAATTTGTCATCTGGTTTTGATGGCGTGTACACGACTCAATACGCCATAGTTGGCAACTATAAGATCGGTGTTCAGTATTCACTGGACAATGGTTCCACTTGGAGCTATTTTGACACCGATGCTCAAACTGATAATCCTTTGAATTTTTCTATTGTTGCGGCACCTGTGGCGCCTGTGGCAAGCTTCACTCGTGCTCCAATTTCAGGTACCATACCATTGACTGTTCAGTTCACTGATCAGTCGAGCAACAACCCAACTTCCTGGCTGTGGAGTTTTGGCGACGGAAGTAATTCCACCTCTCAAAACCCCAGCCATACCTATAACGCCACTGGCACTTTCAATGTTTCGTTGACTGTCAGCAATGGTGCTGGTAGTGACAATGAGACTTGGAATAACTGTGTGACGGTGAATTCTTCTGGTGGAGTGCCAGTGGTCAACTTCACTGCTGGACCTCTCTCTGGAGACGCTCCTTTGACCGTCCAGTTCATGGACCTGTCCACTGGTAATCCGACTTCCTGGGAGTGGAATTTTACTGATGGTGGGAGCTCCACTGAGCAAAATCCCACTCATGTCTATCAGTACCCAGGGGTGTATGGAGTTTACCTGTCGATCAGTAATGCCTATGGCGCAGATGCCATGTGGCGTTTTGATTACATCCAGGTGAACGGCGAAGCTTTGGAGGCCAACTTCACGGCAGACGTGGTTTCCGGCCAAGTTCCTTTGACCGTGCAATTCACCGATCAGTCCAGCGGTAACCCAATTTTGTGGAGCTGGAATTTTGGTGATAGTGTTCATTCCACCGAACAAAACCCCAGTCACACCTATAACACGCCCGGAATCTACAATGTTTCGTTGTGGGTCGAGGATGTTGTTTTGGGTGATGAACTGATTCGTCCGCAGTATATCACTGTATTGGATGAAGGGGGTTGTCTGGGCGACGGTGGATATGCATTAGATGGTGTTGATCAGTATCTGGAGTCCTCTTCTGTGCCATATACTCCTGGTATTGGGCCAATTACCATAGAATTTTATGCTAAGACCACGCAGCTTTATGGCACAATATTTCAGGCCACTAGGATAGATGATGGAGTGCCTGATGGTGAGGAGCGACAATTTATTTGGGTTTACATGCGTGATAATGGAACAATCGTGACTGAGGTTTCCTGGGAGGAAAATAATTATCATCACTGGATACTTGACGCTGGTGATAGTTTTATCAGCGATGGAGAGTGGCACTCATTTGCGTTGGTTGTTGAAAATGACTTGGTGGCAACAATGCAAATGTATGTCGATGGGGTTTTGGAGTTTACCAAAACACATCCTTCGGACATGTATAACATACATGATTTGTCGGGTGCGTGGTTGCTGGGCGCTTATAAGCTTTATAGTGTGCCAAATCCGGAAGCTATAGACTTCTTCCCTGGGTCCATAGATGAACAGTGCCATTGCATTGTCAGAGCATAATGGTCCAACAGCTACATACGGTTTCAACGAGTGTTTGCCACCAGCACCAGAACCCGTGCAAGTGAGCATCACGTATCTTGATCAAGAAATACTTCTGGATTGGGAAGATGTTCCGGGAGTCATTTCTTATCGAGTTTATGGCGCTCATAACGGTGAGGCATATGGTTTGCTCGCCGAAAGTATTGAGTCTCAGCAAACGTTGGCTGGACCAATACTTAATCCAGACTCTGTCTGGCTCTTCTATGTCACAGTCATCAAATAGATTTTGTTCTTTCCATTTTTCGATACACCCCCGCGGTCAGCAATGATTGCGGGGGATTTTTAATTATGCTGCCCTTGCTTTTTTCCTCAAAACATAGTAGAGTAAGCTGAATTTGGACATTGTCAAAACAGAGGTGCACGATGAAAAGCCTGCTGGCCAGACTCAAAAATCTGCCAGTACTTTTCAAAAAGCACTGGTGGAAAATCGCAATTTTTTCTGTTTTATGGAAGATTGTACCAATAATTATTTGGTGGCACTATATAGAGCAATGGTTTGTAAATATCTGGTCTTGGTGGAACAGTGTTAGTGTTTGGTGGCACTGGGCCATATCTCTCGGTGTTTGTTTAGCAATTGCTTTCTGGTGTTTTATCAGAGGCGCGGCTATCGTCAGTCAAGACGAAGAAAACAACAAATAAGGAGATCGACATGACAACGAGCAAGGTGTACTCTGGAGATCCTTCTAGAGTCAATGTGCTGGATAGTAATGTTTGCCCTACTTGTCAGAACCAAGAAGCGGCAAAAAAACTGTTGGGCATGAAGGGAGCAGTTGAGTATGATCTGTGTGCTTGTGGTCAGCACCTGATGATCACCGGTCGCCAAGGTTGCGGCTCTATGGCCTTCACTGTGGCCATCGAAGCCTCTGAAGTTCCAATCGATCTTGTCCCCGCTAGCTCTTAGAGCTGGCGGGGCTTTTCTTTTTTCTCTGATGATTGACGCGGGGTGATTTTTGTGCTATCCTGTCCTCGATTATTAAATTGATAAGCTATGTCAAAAAACATTGTCATCAAAGGAGCGCGTGTTCATAATCTTAAGAACATTGATGTCGAAATTCCTCGAGATAAATTAGTCGTCATCACTGGTTTATCTGGTTCGGGAAAATCATCTTTGGCTTTTGACACTATTTATGCTGAAGGTCAGCGTCGTTATGTAGAATCACTGTCGGCTTATGCACGACAGTTTTTAGGTTTGATGGATAAACCAGACGTGGATCAAATCGATGGTTTATCGCCGGCTATTTCTATTGATCAAAAAACTTCGTCACGCAATCCACGCTCGACTGTCGGTACGGTCACTGAAATTTATGATTATTTACGTTTGCTTTATGCGCGTATTGGCCGACCTCACTGTCATCTCTGCGGTCAGGAGGTTGCTAAACAGTCTTTACAACAGATTTTAGAAAAAGTTTGGTCTCAAGAAGCCGACACTGACTTTATGTTATTGGCTCCCGTGGTCAGAGATAAAAAAGGTGAGCACCGTAAAGTTTTAGAGCACATGCAGCAAGCTGGCTATCGTCGCGTACGCGTCAATGGTGAGCTGATGACTTTTGAAGAAGCCAGGGATTTAGTTTTAGATAAACAAAAAAAACATACCGTAGAAATCGTGATTGATCGTTTACGTAAAGACGGCAGCAAAGAAACTAAAGCGAGATTATTACAATCATTAGAAACCACGCTAGATTTAGCTAATGGTTCCGTCACTATTTATGAGCCTAAAACAGAAAAAAATTTATATTTTAGTGAGCACTTTACTTGTCCGGTGCATAGCGAGGTTTCTTTTTCCGAGATCGAAGCACGTAATTTTTCTTTTAACAGTCCTCATGGTGCTTGTCCAGATTGTACTGGCTTAGGTACCAAGCTTTTGGTAGATCCAGAATTAGTGATTCCTAATAAAAAACTATCTTTAGCTGAAGGCGCTATTCGCCCTTGGTCGCGGACAGCCGCTAATCAGACGTGGTATTTTCGGATTTTAGAAGCGGTGGCTAAAAAGCATAAGTTTTCCATGACTGATCCGGTTAGTAAGCTAACAGCCAAGCAATTAAACTTGATTTTTTTCGGTACTGGTGAAGACAGATACCAGATGGAAATGTCTGGTGAAAAATTTA